>NZ_SWAW01000030.1:0-23433 GCF_005096345.1 Guyparkeria sp. SB14A
CCTCGAGGTGTTAGCGCGGCATTCTGATGGATGTCCACGGGACCCTCCTGTCATGGATTGCTTGGTCGGCAAACTCAGCATCCATTGGATGGGTTCCGTGGACAACCTGTTGAGAGATCACACCTAGTGAGGGTACGAAAAAGCCCGGCAGTCTGCCGGGCTGTT
The DNA here is from genome assembly GCF_005096345.1 of Guyparkeria sp. SB14A. NCBI lineage: Bacteria > Pseudomonadati > Pseudomonadota > Gammaproteobacteria > Chromatiales > Thioalkalibacteraceae > Guyparkeria > Guyparkeria sp. SB14A. The sequence continues at coordinate 166 of NZ_SWAW01000030.1, forward strand.
GAGCGAATCCGTCAAGGGGTCAGTGCCGGCCTTCGGCGATTTCCTCGACCAGCTTGGCGTTGAAGGCCGGCAGGTCGTCGGGGTTGCGACTGGTCACCAGCCCGTTGTCGACCACGACCTCCTCGTCGACCCAGACCGCCCCGGCGTTCTTCAGGTCGGTCTGGATGCTCGGGTAGGAGGTCACGCGACGGCCCTGCAGCACGTCGGCCTCCGCGAGCGTCCAGCCGCCGTGGCAGATGGCGGCCACCGGCTTGTGGTGATCGACGAAGCCGCGCACGAAGGCCACGGCCTTCTCGTTCTGTCGCAGGGCGTCCGGGTTCATCACCCCGCCGGGCAGCACCAGCGCATCGAAGTCCGATTCGCTGGCCGAATTCAGGGGCACGTCGACGTCGAAGGCATCGCCCCAGTCGGTGTGCTGCCAGCCCTTCACGCGGCCGTCGGCGGGCGAGACGATCCGGGCGGTCGCGCCGGCCTCTTCCAGCGCACGCTTGGGTTCGGTGAGCTCCACCTGCTCGAAGCCATCGGCAACCAGCAGGGCGACACGTTTGCCATTGAGTTGTTCGGTCATCCGTTGCCTCCTTGGGGAACGTCAAAAACGTGATCCAGAGGCTAGAGGATTAACTGCATCTCTTCAGGACGCGGGATCGACTAGTCTTGGCGCAACCCGTCTAGTTCCCTTTTCAAGTCACGTTCCCGGCGAGGCCCCACCCGATGAGCCCCCACCCGATGAGCCCATGGTTGTTTGCCGTATGTCGACCGGCCGGATGGCTCCGGTCTGTGGCGCTGGCCGGCTGGTTGGGAGTCGGGCTTGCCGTGGCCGGTCTCGCGCAGGCCGGCTTCACGACGCCAGCGCAAACCGTCACGCTCGATGAGCGCAGCCTGCGGTACCACGTCGTGGAGGCCTCGGGTGAGCGCAATCGGCGCGACGATGGCGCTCCACCCGTAGCGATCGTGCTTGGTGGCGGGCCGGGGTTTTCCAGCTGGAATCTCGAGCCGGTTCAGCATCGACTGGCCGAGCTTGGTTACCGGACGGCCATCATGGACATGATCGGGGTGGGCGAGAACGCGGCGGGCGGAACGGGCCTTGCCGGCCAGCCGCTGCTGGATACCTGGGTGGCCCAGATCGAGGCGCTGCGTCGGGCGGTGGCCGATGAGCGACCGGTGGTGCTCCTCGGGCATTCCTGGGGCGCGTTGATGGCGCTGCTCTACACCCGGGCGCACCCCGACGTGGTCCGGCGGCTGGTGCTGCTCAATCCCGTCGACCCGGAACGTCTGGCGATGCGTGACGTGGCCGAGCAGATCGACCGGCGCCGGGCCAGGGCGTTGGGCGAGGCCTGGGACGACGAGTCCGCCTGGGAGCAGCGCACGGGCGGTGGCGAGGACGCCGCGGCGACCGCGCGGCACCAGATCGAGCGCTCGTTGCCCAGCTACTTTCTCGATTACGAGCAGGGCCAGCGGTACGCCGAGCAGTTCGATGCCTCGGACTTTTCGGCGCAACTCAATATCGAGGGCTGGCGGGCCTACCGGGAGAACCCGGTGGACTACGCGACCATCCGGCGATGGGACGTGCCGATCGCCGTGATCGGCTGCCGGCAGGATTTGCTCATGCCGGTGAACCTTGAGGCCTTGCAGGCCAACCTGTCACTGGGACAGGTGGAAGTGCTGGATCGCTGCGTGCATTTCCCCTGGGAGGAGGTGCCGCGGGCGTTCGGCGAGGCGCTGGGGCGGGTGCTCCCCGGCACGGAGGGTGGTTCGGACTGACGGCGGTCAGTCGTCCTGCGCCGCGCCTTCGATGGAGTTGCCGAGATTCTGGATGTCCTCGCCCAGCCCCTTCATGGTGTTGCAGCCGGCGGTGACGGTCAGCAGGCCGGCGAGAAAGGCGATGCCCGTCAGTCGGCCGAGAAATCGGTGGATCATGTCACGGTCTCCGTGTTGGTTGTCACGCAGCGATGGGGTGGGCAAGTGCCCACAAAAAAGCCACGCCGGATCGGACGTGGCTTGGGGGGGGGGCGCCATCGGGCGGTGTCAGGTCAATCGTGCTCCTGGGCCTCACCCTCGATCGACTCACCCAGTTCCTGGGTATCCTGGCCCAGGCCTTCCATCGTGTTGCAGCCGGACAGGAAAGCGAGGGGGCCGGCAAGGAGGACGAGCAGGCTCATGCGCTTGAGAACGGAAATCATCATGTCGTTTCTCCTTTTTCATTTTTGTGCGTGTTGCACGACGTAGGATAGACGCCGGAGCCAAAGGTTCCCGAGGCGACGGTTTGGCGTCGGCACCGGCGCGAGGCAAGGAGGATTCGTGGAGATACTGCTGATCGGCATCCTGCTGCTGGCCGGGTTGGCCTTCGGCACGCTGGGTAGTCATTATTTCGGCGTGCCCCGGGTGGTCGGCTACATCCTGATCGGGATGCTGTTCTCGCCGGATCTGTTGGGGGATTACCTCGGCCTGGATGCCGCGCGCTGGACCCAGCCGCTGGTGGCGATCGCGCTGGGCATCGTCGCCTACCTGATCGGCGGGGCGGCGACGGTCGGACAGCTGCGCCGCCTGGGCGTGTCGATCATTACCGCGACCGTCGGCAAGGTGACCGGCGCGTTCCTGCTGGTGTTCGCGGGGTTCGTCTGGCTGGGCGTCGGCGTGCCCGATCTGCCGGGCTGGGGCGTACCGCTGGTGCTCGCCGCGCTGGCGACCATCACCGCGCCGGCGGCGATCGTGGCGATTATCCACCAGTACCGGGCCCGCGGGCCATTGACCACCGCGTTGCTGGGCATGGTGGCGATGGACGATGCCCTGGGCGTGGTGATCTTTTCCGTGGTGCTGGCGCTGCTGGCCGCCGATGGCGTGGTCTCGGCCCTGCCGCTGGTGGTCTGGGAGATCGTCGCGGCGCTGGTGATCGGCGGGATCGGTGGCTGGCTGATCGAGCGGATCAGCCGCCTGTTGCACGAACACGAACTGCGCCTGGTCGCGCTGGTCGGTGCCATCATCCTGTTGGTCGGGCTGGCCGAGGCCTGGCACTTTTCCGGCCTGCTGGCCGCCATGACGCTGGGGTTCACCGCCCGCTGGTTCGGCGGGTCGCACGCCGAGCGACTGTTCGAGCCGGTCGAGCAGCTCGAGGAGATGGTGTTCGTGCTGTTCTTCACCTTCGCCGGGCTGTACTTCGACCTGTCGGTGACGGTCGAGCACGGCTGGTTGATCCTGCTGTTCTTCATGCTGCGCGCGGCCGGCCAGGTGATCGGCTCGTGGATCGGTGCCCGTCTCGGCGGGGCGCCGCCGGCCATCGCCAACAACGTGGGGCTGGGCATGCTGCCGCAGGGGGGCGTGGCGGTGGGCATGGCCCTGATGCTCGAGGGTCAGCCGCGCTTTGCCGAGATGGCGACCCTGGCGATCAACATCATCACGGCGAGCACGCTTTTGACCGAATCGATCGGGGCGTTGGCGGCCCGCTTCGGCTTGCAGCGCGCCGGCGAACTCGACATGGCCAACGGCGGCCAGCACGCCGGACAACAGGGTAGGAGGAACGGCGATGAAGGCAAGTGACTGGTTGGCCGCGCACCCGGCCGAGGCCGTGACCGTCTCGCCGGAGGCCTCGTTGCCGGAGGCGGCGGCATTGTTCCTGGAGCACCCCGAGGTGCGGGATATCTACGTGGTCGACGCCGAGGGTCGGGTCTGCGGGCATCTGGGGTTCCGTCGGCTGGCGGGGCTGCTGCTCGCCCACCTGCGGCCGACCCACAGCCGGCGGCAGCTGGTCGAGCGGGTGGTCGGGGGCTCGGTGCGCGAGCACATGGACGATCACGTGCTGGTGATGCGCCCGGACGAGCGCATCAGCGAGGTCTTCCACCACCACATGGAGCGGCGGGTCGAGGCGATCCCGGTGGTCGACGGCGAGCGGCGGCTGCTGGGGGTGATCCGCATCGCCGACCTGCTGCGCAAGGCGATCAACCGGTACTAGGTTTCGGCAGGTCGGGCTTGCCGGTGAGGTAGGAGGCCGCCGGATCGACCAGGAAGCGCCCCTCCATCGCCTTGCGGCCCAGCAGCATGCGAAAGCGCATGGTGTCGCGGTCGGTCAGCGTGAGTTCGATGCGCTCCTCGAGCTCGCCGATCATCAGCCGCGTGGCGATCACGTAGCGGTTCTCGCGATGGCCGCCCGAATCCGAGACCAGGCGCCGATCGAGCAGTTCGGCCTCGCAGTGGACCACCGTGTCGTTGTCGCCCTGGATGGGATGCATGCCGATGCGCACCCAGTCGCGACCGTCGCGACGGAACGGGTCGACGGCGAAGGCGTGCAGCGCCGAGGTACGCGCGCCGGTATCCACCTTTACCTTGATCCGGCGGATACCCAGATCGGGTAGGGCCACCCATTCGCGCCAGCCCAGGCGGACCAGACCCTCGTTCGCGTCGATGGGCTCGTCCGTCATCCGATCAGTCCTCCCCTTCCTCGTCGTCGGCGTGGCCGGCCTGGAAGTCCTCCACCGTGCCCGCGATCTCGCTGACGTCGCCCTTGAATCGCGCGATGTGATAGACCGCGTCGCCCTCGTGCACCAGCGGCCGTTCCAGTCGACCGATCACCACGCCGTCGCTGGGCGAGACGATCGCCTCGCGCCGTCCGCTGTACGCATCGTCGACGTAACCGAGCGTCTCGCCGCGCGAGACCTGGGCGCCGAGGCGCACGGCGGTGCCCAGCATGCCGCTCTCCGGGGCGCGCACCCAGAGGCTGCGTCGCGAGACGAACGGTTCCGGTCGCTCCGTCTTCCGCCGCGAGGGCGCCAGCATGCCCAGCGCGCGCATGACGCTGAGCACGCCTTGGGTGCCGGCGCGGATGGAGACTTCGTCGAAGCGCAGCGCCTCGCCCGCCTCGTAGAGCAGGGTGGGAATGCCGCGTTCGCCGGCGGCGGCACGCAGCGAGCCGTCGCGCAGGGAGGAATTCAGCAGCACCGGCACACCGAAGGCGCGCGCCAGTCGCAGGGTCTCGGGGTCGTCGAGATTGCCCCGGATCTGCGGCAGGTTGGTGCGGTGGATCGCGCCGGTGTGGAGATCGATGCCGTGGCTGCAGCGGCTGACGATCTCCTCGAGGAACAGGTGGGCCAGGCGCGCGGCCAGCGAGCCCTCGTCGGAGCCGGGAAAGGAGCGGTTGAGATCGCGGCGGTCGGGCAGGTAGCGGCTTTCGTGGATCAGGCCGTAGGCATTGACCACCGGCACGGCGATGAGCGTGCCGCGCAGGCGTTGCAGCGCGCGGGTCTTGAGGACCCGGCGGATGATCTCCACGCCGTTGAGCTCGTCACCGTGGATGGCCGCACAGACGAACAGCGTCGGGCCGTCGCGCCGGCCGTGGATGACGTGCACCGGCATGGAGAGCTCGGTGTGCGAGCTCAGTCGCGGCATGGGCAGGTCGACCAGGGCGCGCTTGCCCGGGGCAACGCGTCGTCCGGCGATCTCGAAGGCCTCGCGCATGGTGTCAGCCCTGGCCGCGCGTGCGAGTCAGGCCGCGCTTGGTGCGGCGTTCGGCGAGCTTCTTCTCGATGAACTGGATCTGCATCGAGGCGATGTCCTTGCCGGTGGCGGTCTCGATGCCTTCGAGGCCCGGCGAGGAGTTGACCTCCATGACCACCGCGCCGTGGTTGGAGCGCAGGAGATCGACGCCGGCGACGTTCAGGCCCATGGTCTTGGCCGCCCGCACGGCGGTGGAGCGTTCCTCCGGGGTGATGCGGATCAGGCTGGCCGAGCCGCCGCGATGCAGGTTGGAGCGGAACTCGCCTTCCTTGCCCTGGCGCTTCATGGCCGCGACCACCTTGTCGCCGATCACCAGGCAGCGGATGTCCGCGCCGTTGGCCTCGCGAATGTACTCCTGCACCAGGATGTTGGTCTTGGTGCCCATGAAGGCCTCGATCACGCTCTCGGCGGCCTGCTTGGTCTCGGCCAGCACCACGCCGATGCCCTGGGTGCCCTCGAGCAGCTTGATCACCAGCGGGGCGCCGCCGACCATCTTGATCAGGTCCTCGACGTCGTCGGGGCGATGGGCAAAGCCGGTCACCGGCAGGCCGATGCCCTTGCGCGAGAGCAGTTGCAGCGAGCGCAGCTTGTCGCGCGAGCGGCTGATGGCGACCGACTCGTTCAAGGGGAAGGTGCCCATCATCTCGAACTGGCGCAGTACGGCCGAGCCGTAGAAGGTGATCGAGGCGCCGATCCGCGGGATCACCGCGTCGAAATCCTCGAGCTCCTCGCCCTTGTAATGCACCTCGGGGTTGTTCGAGGCGATGTTCATGTAGCAGCGCAGCACGTCGAGCACCCGCACCTCGTGGCCGCGCTCCTCGGCCGCCTCGATCAGGCGGCGGGTGGAGTAGAGCCTCGGGTTGCGCGACAGGATGGCTATCTTCATGGCGTGGTTCGATCCGAAAGGGAAATGGGTCGTGTGAATGATGACCCAACTGTAGGCCCAACCGGGGGGAAGTTCATGCCGGCGTGGGCAATGCCTGATCCGCATGGGGACGCCGGATCGGAAGGGTCGCTTGATCTGGTGCGGGTGGCCGGACTCGAACCGGCACGGCCTTTCGGCCTGCAGATTTTAAGTCTGCTGTGTCTACCAATTCCACCACACCCGCGGTGGGAGCGCATCGGGCGGGACGCCCGGCGGGGGCGGCATTCTATCGCCTTTTCCGCCACCCCGCGAACGGCATGCAAGCCAGAGCATGTGCGTTACACTGCCACGTTTAATTCATTCAGTGATAACCACCCGGAGTCACGCGCAAGCATGTCACAAGCCAACGGTCACCACCCCGCGTTCACCCTGCAGCGCTCGGTTCCCATCGAAGCGCTCAACCTGACCGTCGAGGAGTACCGGCACGACAAGACCGGCGCCCGGCATTACCACCTCGCCACCGAAGACGACCAGAACGTGTTCCTGGTCGGCCTGCGCACGGTGCCGGAGGACTCCACCGGCGTGGCGCACATCCTCGAGCACACCGCGCTGTGCGGCTCGGAGCGCTACCCCGTTCGCGACCCGTTCTTCATGATGATCCGCCGGTCGCTCAACACCTTCATGAACGCCTTCACCTCGAGCGACTGGACGGCCTACCCGTTCGCCTCCTGCAACGAGAAGGACTTCTACAACCTGCTCGACGTCTACCTCGACGCGACCTTCTTCTCGCGCATCGACGAGCTGGACTTTCGCCAGGAAGGTCACCGCGTGGAATTCGAGCAGTGGGATGACCCGTCCACCCCGTTGACCTTCAAGGGCGTGGTGTTCAACGAGATGAAGGGGGCGATGAGCGACCCGACCTCGGTGCTCTGGCAGACGCTGTCGCGCGAGCTGTTCCCGGACACCACCTATCACCACAACTCCGGTGGCGATCCGGCCCGCATCCCGGATCTCACCTACGAGCAGATGGTGGCGTTCTACAAGCGCTTCTACCACCCGTCGAACGCGGTGTTCATGACCTACGGCAACCAGCCGGTCGCGCGCCTGCAGACGGAATTCGAGGAGCGGGCCCTGGCCCGCTTCGACAAGATCGATCCTGACTCGGCCGTGCCGCTCCAATCGATCTTCGCCGGCCCCAAGCAGGTCGAGGACGTCTACCCGCTCGACGACGAGGACACCGCCGAGAAGACCCACGTCAACGTCGGCTGGATGCTGGGCGAGAGCGCCGATCTCGACGCGCGCCTCGAGGCGCAACTGCTCGAGGGCGTGCTGCTGGAGAACAGCGCCTCGCCGTTGCTGAAGGCCCTGGAAACCACGGATCTGGGTGCCGCGCCGTCGCCGGTGCTGGGCCTGGAGGACTCCCAGCGCCAGATGGTGTTCGTCGCCGGGCTCGAGGGCAGCGAAGCCGACCGGGCCGAGGCGGTCGAAACGCTGATCCTCGACACGCTCACCGAGGTGGCGGACAAGGGCGTCGACCCCGACATGGTCGAGTCGGTGCTCCACCAGCTCGAGCTCGAACAGCGCGAGGTCACCGGCGACGGCTTCCCCTACGGCCTGCACCTGATCGTCCAGGCCCTGCCGGCGGCGATCCACGACAGCGACCCGATCAACCTGCTCGACCTGGAGCCCGCGCTCGAGCGTCTGCGCGCCAAGGCCGCCGACCCGCAGTTCGTTCCCAACCTCGTCCGTCGGCTGCTGTTGGACAACCCGCACCGCGTGCGACTGGTACTCAAACCGGACACCGAGCTCTCCGCGCGGCAGCAAGCGGCGGAAAAGGCGCGGCTGGCGGCCATGCAGGACACGCTCACCGACGAGGACAAGCAGCGCATCGTCGAGCAGGCCAAGGCACTGGCCGACCGCCAGGCCGAGGAGGGCGATCTCTCCATCCTGCCGACGGTGACGCGCGAGGACATCCCCGCGGACATCGAGATCCCGCAGCCGCAGCAGGTCGTGCATCAGCCCTCGAGCCAGCGCTGGTACAACCGCAGCACCAATGGCCTGGCCTACCTGCAGCTGGCGATCGATCTGCCCGAGCTCTCCCGCGACGAGCTCGAGCTGATGCCGGTCTACACCGGGCTTCTGACCGAGCTGGGCGCCGGTGACCGAGACTACCTGCAGATGGCGGAGGCCGTGGCGGCGAAGACCGGTGGTTTCGCCTCGGGCGCGTCGGTACGCGCGGGCATCGATGACGTCCACCGGACCAGCGGCTTCTGGCTGCTGTCGGGCAAGTCGCTGGTGCGCCACGCCGATGCGATGGTCGACCTGTTCCATCAGCACCTGGATGCCGCGCGTTTCGACGAGATCGACCGCATTCGGGATCTCGTCAGCCAGATGCGTTTCGGCACCGAGCAGGGCGTGGCCGGTCGTGGCCATGTCCACGCCATGCTGCTGGCCTCCTCGGGCATGTCGGCACGCGCGGCGATGCGCCACGACACCGCCGGGGTCTCGGCCGTGCGCCGCATCAAGGCGATGGACGACGGTCTGGAGCAGCGTGAGTCGCAATACGACCTGGCCGAGCGGCTCGCCCGCCTGCACGACAAGCTCAAGGGCGGGCTGCGCCACTACAACGTGGTCACCGAGCAGCGCCACTTCGCCGAGATGGCCCAGGCGCTGCGCCCGCACATGCACCAGGGGCAGACGGACAAGCCGTTCGCGCTGGGCCACCACGAGGCGCAGGTGCGCGAGGCCTGGATCGGCAACCTCGCGGTCAACTACTGCGCCAAGGCGCATGCCGGCGTGCCGCCCAAGCACCCGGATGCCGCGGCGCTGGCCGTGCTGGGCGGCTTCATGCGCAACGGCTTTCTGCACACGGCCATCCGCGAGAAGGGCGGGGCCTACGGTGGTGGCGCCGGTTATGACGCCGAGTCCGGCGCCTTCCGCTTCTTCTCCTACCGGGATCCGCGCCTGGGCGAGACGCTCGAGGACTTCGATCGCTCCGTTGACTGGGTCATCGACAATACCCACGAGGACCGCACCGTCGACGAGGCGATCTTTGGCGTGATCGCCTCGATCGACAAGCCGGGCTCGCCGGCCGGCGAGGCGAAGAAGGCCTTCATGGACACCCTCCACGGGCGCACGCCGGACGACCTGCGCGCGATGCGCGCCCGGGTGCTCGACGTGACCCAGGACGACCTGAAGCGGGTAGCCGAGACCTACCTCAAGCCGGAAACCGCCTCCGTGGGCGTGCTGGCCGGGCCGTCGCGCGAGGATGATCTCAAGGCGCTGGACCTGCGGATCGAGCGGATCTGAGCCGCATGGGCGACACGACCAGGGGAGGGGGATTGATGCGCTGGATGATCGGGATCGGCCTGGCCGGTCTGCTGCTGGTTTCCTATTTCCTGTTGCCGATCCTGAGCCCCTTCGTGGTCGGCTTCATCATCGCCTACCTGTTCAACCCGGTGGTCACCCGCCTGGACCGGCACGGCATCTCGCGCACCTGGGGCACCTCGCTGATCTTCCTGATCGGCGCACTGTTGCTCCTGGTCGGCCTGATCGCCCTGATCCCGGTGCTGATCGAGCAGACCGCCCGGCTGGTGCGGGTCTTCCCGCAGCTGCTCGATATCGTCCAGCAACGGGTGATCCCCTGGGTCAACCAGACCCTCGGCGTGGAACTGCACGTCGGTCAGCTGCGTGATCTCCTGGTCAAGCACGGCGAGACCATCGGCAAGATGCTCGCCGACGGCCTCTCTAACGTCTCGACCACCGGCACCGCCGTGTTCGTGGCGGTGATGAATCTCCTGCTGATCCCGGTGATCGCCTTCTACCTGCTGCGCGACTGGCCGCGGGTGGTCGAGCGCATCGAGCAGATGCTGCCGCGGCATCGTGCCGGGACCATCGTTGAGCTCGCGCGCGAGTCCGACCAGATGCTGGGCAACTTCCTGCGCGGCCAGCTGGCGGTGATGATCGCCAACGGCGTGACCTACTCGATCGGCCTGACCCTGATCGGGCTCAACACCGGGATCGCGATCGGCCTGTTCGCCGGGCTGGTTAGCTTCGTGCCGTATCTCGGCACCATCACCGGCGTGGCGCTCGCCCTGATCGCGATGTACATCCAGGCCGACAGCATCTGGCCGCTGTTGCTGGTCCTCGGCGTATTCGGCGTCGGCCAGGTACTGGAGACCGTGGCCTGGCAGCCGCGTTTCGTCGGCAACGAGATCGGCATGCACCCGGTGGCGGTGATCTTTGCGGTGATGGCCGGCGGCCAGCTGTTCGGCTTTTTCGGCATCCTGCTCGCGTTGCCGGTCTCGGCAGTGCTGATCGTGCTGGGCGAGCACGCCCTGGATGCCTACCAGCAGAGTCGCTACTACCGCGGCCGTGACGCGCGGGCGCTCCCACCGGGTGACAGCTCGGGCGATGGCCCGGTAGCGGACGCGAGTGACGAGGCCAGGGACTGAACCGGATGCAGCAGATTCCGCTGGCGCTGGATCTCGTCACCCCCACGAGCTTCGAGGGGTTCATCGGCAACGAGAACCTGCTGCTCAAGGCCACCCTGGCCGAGCAGGCGGCCGGCAGTGGCGAGACACAGGTGCTGATCCACGGCCCGGCCGGGGCGGGCAAGTCGCACCTGGCGCAAGCCGCCTGCTATCACGCCGGATCGATGGGGCGTCCCGCCGCGTACTGGCCGTTGCGCCAGCTCGGCGGGCAACTGGCGGCGGCCAGCGAGCAGATTGAGGCGTTCGCCCTGGCCGTGATCGACGACGTCGACGCGGTGATCGGCCAGGCGGAAGGCGAGTTCATGCTGTTCGACCTGATCAACCGGGCGCGGGAGGCCGGCGTGCCGCTGCTGTTGACGGCATCGCACCCGCCGACCGAGCTGCCGGTCAAGCTGGCAGATCTCGCCTCGCGGCTGACCTGGGGGGCGATGATGGCCGTGCACTTGCCGGGTGACGGCGAGAAGATCGAGTTGCTGCGCGCCCGGGCCCAGGCACGCGGACTGGAGATGCCGCATGGCACGGCCCAATGGATGCTTGCCCACCTGCCGCGCGACGTCGGCACGCTGCTCGACGCGCTCGACCGGCTGGATCGCGAATCGATGATCGCCAAGCGGCGCCTGACCATCCCCTTCGTGCGCGAGGTGCTGATCGAGGGGGAATGAGCGCCTATTGGTTGTTGCCCCGCCAGCGGGCCTCTGCACGATTCGGTGACGTTTCTGGCTTGAGGATTTGTTCGCAATCAAGGCACCGGAGCGAAGACGGGCTTGCCGCCCGTCGAGTGACGGCAACGCGGAGTGCGGGCAAATCCTCATGCCCCGGAAGGGCGGTTTCGCAGAGACGTTATCGAATCGTGTAGAGGTCCGCTACATGGTGTGGCGGACGATGCGCTGCTTGTCGCGCTGCCAGTCGCGGTCCTTGAGGGTCGCGCGCTTGTCGTGGGCCTTCTTGCCCTCGCCGAGCGCGATCTCGAGCTTGACCATGCCGCGCTTGAAGTACAGCGCGGTGGGCACGATGGTAAAGCCCTTGCGCTCGACCTGCCCGATCAGGCGCGCCAGCTCGTGCTCGTGCAGCAGCAGCTTGCGGGTGCGGGTGGGATCGGGCTTGACGTGGCTCGAGGCCTGCAGGAGCGGGGTGATCACCGCGCCCAGCAGCCAGGCCTCGCCGTCCTTGATGATGACGTGCGCGTCGGCGATCTGGGCCTTGCCGGCGCGCAGGGCCTTCACTTCCCAGCCCTCGAGGACCAGTCCGGCCTCGATGCGGTCGCCGAGAAAGAAGTCGAATTTCGCCTTCTTGTTCAGGGCGATGGTGGACTGGCCGGTCGTGGGTTTCGTGTTCTTGCTCATGGATTCATTCTAACAGGGCCGTGGCGCGGCCCTGCCGAATCCGAAAGAATTTTGTCCCGTGTCGGCCGCTTCCCTCTTGCCCCGGCGCCCACTTTTTCAGTGGGGAGTCCGGCCCCCTCGGGACGGCTCTCTCCGCCCCGGGGCCGGCCAACTTGGCCGCGCCGGTCCCATGGTGGTAGCTTTCAGGCCATCCGTCGCGCTCCCGGGAGGGGAGCCGCGCCCAATCAAATCGAAGAGGAAGCCCGGTGTCCGCACAGCATCTCGAGAACCATCCCGAGTGGAGTGGCCGGCTGGCCTTCATCCTGGCCTCGGCGGGCTCGGCCGTCGGCCTGGGCAATATCTGGAAGTTTCCCTACATCATGGGCGAGAACGGCGGCGGGGCGTTCGTGATGATCTACCTCGCCTGCCTGCTGATCGTGGCCACGCCCATCCTGATCAGCGAGGTGATGCTGGGGCGCCGCGCCCGCTCGAACCCGATCATCGGCATGGGCAAGCTTGCCGACCAGGCCGGCGTCAGTCGCGGTTGGCAGCTGATCGGCTGGATGGGTGTGCTCACCGGCTTTCTCATCCTGAGCTTCTACTCGGTGGTGATGGGCTGGGCCCTGTCCTACGTCGAGAAGGCCGCCACCGGGGCATTCGTCGGGGCGTCCGCGGCAACCATCGAGGGGCTGTTCGACGGGCTGGTCGGCAACCCCGGCACGCTGTTGTTCTGGCACACCGTCGCGATGGTGATGACGGTCGCGGTGGTGGCGCGCGGCGTGCGTGGCGGGCTGGAGCTGGCCACGCGGATCATGATGCCGTTGCTGATCGTGATCCTGGTGCTGCTGGTGGGCTACAACATCGGTACCTCCGGCTTCGCCCCGGCGATGGACTTCATGTTCGCGCCGGACTTCTCGCAGGTGACGGCCCAGACCTTCCTGGTCGCGCTCGGCCACGCCTTCTTCACGCTCAGCCTCGGCATGGGCGCGATCATGGTCTACGGCTCCTACATGCCCAGGGGCACCTCGATCGTGCGCGCCGGGATCTGGATCATCGTGCTCGACACCGGCATCGCGCTGCTGGCCGGCATGGTGATCTTCCCGATCGTGTTCTCCAACGGCATGAGCCCCGAACAGGGCGCGGGGCTGATCTTCCAGACCCTGCCGCTGGCCCTCGGGCAGATGGAGTGGGGCTATTTCCTCGCGATCGTGCTGTTCGTGCTGGTGTCGATCGCCGCCTGGACCTCCGCCATTTCGCTGGTCGAACCGGCGGTGTCGTATCTCTGGGAGCGCTTCGGCGTCCGCCGGCTGCACTCGGCGATCGCCGTGGGTGTGGCGACCTGGTCGATCGGGGTGCTCGCGGCCCTGTCGTTCAACCTGCTCGATGACGTGACCCTGTTTGGCAAGACCGCCTTCGGCCTGTTGGAATTCACCACGGCCAATATCCTCCTGCCGGCCGGCGGCATGCTGATCGCGCTCTTCGCCGCCTGGCGTATGCCGCGGGCCGACTCGGCCGAGGAACTGGGTCTGGCCGGCTGGCGCTACCGGCTGTGGTGGTGGCTGGCGGCCATCGTCGCGCCGCTGGGCGTGGCCCTGGTGTTCCTCAACGGCCTGGGTCTGTTTGGCTGACCGACGGGTCGGGCCTCCCGCTCTGCTAGACTTCGCGTTCCGACAGACTGCCCACGCCTTGACCGGCAGTGGGGCAAGCAAGAAACGCAAGGGCGACTTCCTCCCGGCATGAGTACCACCATCGAGCGTCAGGTCGATGTGCCGTTTTCCGCGTTGCAGATGTACGCGCTGGTCAACGACATCGACGCCTATCCGGACTTTCTTCCCTGGTGCGAGCAGACCCGCATCCTGCAGGCATCGGGGGACGAGGTCGAAGCGAGCATCACGCTGAAGAAGGGCGCGATCCGCAAGACCTTCGTCACCCGCAATCACAACGAGCCCGGCTCGCGCATCGTGGTGACCCTGGTCGACGGACCGTTTCGACACCTCGACGGGTTCTGGGGGTTCGAGGACCTGCCCGACGGCGGGTCGCGCGTGACCCTCGACATGCGCTTCGAGTTTTCCAACCGCCTGCTGGAACGGGCGATCGGGCCGGTGTTCCGCGAGATCGTCAAGAACCTCGTCGGGGCCTTCCGCAAGCGTGCCTTCCAGGTCTACCCGCGTGACGGGGGCGAGGGCGCGTGAAGGTCGAGGTGGCCTATGCCCGCCCGGACGTGCAGGTAATCCTCGAGGTGGATGTCGCCGAGGGGGCGACCGTCGAGGAGGCGATTCGTCTCAGCGGCATCCTCGAGCGCTTTCCCGAGATCGATCTCTCGACGCAGAAGGTCGGCGTGTTCGCCAAGGTCGCGCCGCTGTCGCAGGCGTTGCGCGAGTGGGATCGGGTCGAGATCTACCGGCCGCTGATTGCCGACCCCAAGGCCGCGCGCCGCCAGCGTGCTCAAAAGGACGGGGCCCGGAAGACAGGCGCCCAGAAGGAAAGTGCTGGCAACGCGGGCGCCGGAAAACGCGCGGCCGGCAAGGCAGCGTCCAAGTCCGATCCGGCGCCGGCGGGCACGAAAAAACCGGCGGAGTAGCACTCACGCCGGTTCGTTCTGTCGATCGCCGGCACCCGGTCAGGGGGGCGATGGATTCTCGTGCCCGATCTTAGAGCGGGTCCTGCGCCGGCGGGGTCTGCGGCAGGGGCTGACCGTCATCCGACGTTTCCAGGTCGTAGGGATTGTCGTCATCGGTCGGGCCGGACGCCGGGTTGGTCGGCGCGTTGCTCGGCGAGGCGGCCTCGGCCTCGTCGGGCAGCTCGGCGCTGTTCATCGACGGCGCCTCGGCCAGGTCCATGCCGTCACGCTGGATGGAAGCGACGCGACCGGTCGAGTCGTATTCGATCACCAGGGTGTGGCGGAAGGCCTCTTCCTTGCCGCGCTTGTCGTAGTAGATGTAGGTATCGCGCTGACCCTGGTGGAAGATGTCGTTGAGGCTGGGGGTGCCGAGGATCGCGCGCACCTGGGATTGCGGCATCCCCTCGCGCAGGCGCTCGATCTGCGCCTCCTCGTAGATGTTGCCCTGCTGGATATCCGGCTGGTAGACCTGGATGAAGCTCGGAACGTAGACCGACGAGCAGCCGGCGAGCAGGGTGGCGACGAGCGGGAGCGTGAGAAGTGAGCGCTGCATGATCCTGAAAAACCTGTTCCTGAATGGTCTGGATGGCATTCGACTGCGCTCAATCATACGCAGTGTCGGGCGGCTCTGCACGAACCGGAAAGCGCTTGCCCGGCAGATGATGCCAGCCGATCGGCTCGTGCGCATCGATTATGCGCATCGCGCTCCGGTCTGGGCGGCATCTTCGGTTACAATCCCGCAAGCACACGCAATCGAGGGCAGAAGTTTTGGATTCCAGCGAACTCAAGAAGGCCGGCCTCAAGGTCACCTTGCCACGGGTGAAGATCCTCGAAATCATCGAGGCGAACCCCGATTGGCACATGAGCGCGGAGGACGTCTACAAGGAATTGCTCGCCCGCGGTGAAGAGATCGGCCTGGCGACCGTCTACCGCGTGCTGACCCAGTTCGAGACCGCCGACATCCTCAAGCGCCACCAGTTCGAGGGCGGCAAGGCCGTGTTCGAGCTGATCTCCAAGGGCGATCACGATCACCTGGTCTGCGTGAAGACCGGGCAGGTGGAGGAATTCCACGATCCGATCATCCAGGAGCGTATCGCGATGATCGCCGACGAGTTCGATTTCGACCTGACCGACTACTCGCTGGTGATCTACGGCATCAGCCGCAAGGCGACCGGCAAGAAGTAGGGGCCCGCGATGGGCCTGACGTGATGGCCTGAACGCAAGACGCCCGCCTTGGGGAGACCTGGGGCGGGCGTCTTGCGTTGGGGGTTGGGCGTGGCTCAGGCCGAGGAGTCGAGCAGTTCGCGGGCGTGCGCCCGGGTCTGCTCGGTGACCTCGCGCCCGCCGAGCATGCGCGCGAGTTCCTCGACCCGTTCGTTCGGGTCGAGCGCCCGCACCCAGGTACGGGTGGAGTCGGCCTGTTCGTCCTTCTCGATGCGCGCCTGGTGGTGGCCGTGGGCGGCGACCTGCGGCAGGTGGGTGACGCACAGGACCTGGCGCGAGTCGCCCAGTGCCCGCAGGTGCGCCCCGACGATCGCCGCGGTCGCCCCGCCGATGCCGGTATCGACCTCGTCGAAGATGAAGGTGCCCACCGGGTCGTCGCCGGCGGTCAGGGTCTTGAGCGCCAGGCTCACGCGGGCGAGCTCGCCGCCGGAGGCGATCTGGTCCAGCGGCGCGACCGGCTGGCCGCGGTTGGCGCTGATCAGGAAGACCACCTCGTCGATGCCGCGCTCGCCGCGGCGTTCGGCCAGTGTCTCCGGCTGGGTCAGTCGGACCTCGAACTCGCCATTGGGCATTCCCAGCTCACGGATCGAGGCCTTGAGGCGCTCGGCCAGTTTCTTCGCGCCGGTTGCGCGTTTTGTGCTCACCTCGGCGGCGAGACGGTCGTAGGTGGCGCGGTTCTCGACCAGGCGGGACTCGACTTCGCCCAGCGTGCTGCCGGCCTGCTCGAGTTGCTCGTGTTCCTCGCGCAGGTCGTGGACGTGCTGTTCGAACGCCTCGGGGGCGACGCGGTGCTTGCGCGCCAGTTCGTGCAGCGTGTCCAGCCGCGCCTCGACGGTGGCCAGTCGCTCGGGGTCGGCCTCGGCGGATTCGAGGCGATCACGCAGGGTGTCGACCGCCTCGGCGATCTGGATCTCGGCCGATTGCAGGGTCTCGATCACCGGGCCGAGCGCCTCGTCGAGGTCCGCGATCCGCGAGAGGGCCTGCTCGGCGGCGCCGACGCGGTCGTGGGCGTTGCCGTCCTCGTCGAACAGGGCGGCCATCTGTTCGGCCAGCACCTGGCGCCACTCGTCGAGGCGCGTCAACCGCTTGAGCTCGGCGTGCAGCTGGTTGAACTCGTCGGGTTGCGGGTCGACACGCTCGATCTCCTCGAGCTGGAATTCGAGGAAGGCGAGCCGGTCGGCGCGCGAGGCCTGCTCGGCCTGATGGTTGGCAAGCTGCTGCTCGTCGGCGTGGATCTGCCGGCTCAGCCGGCCGAGCTCATCGACCTGGCGCTTGAGGTCGCAGAAATGATCGAGCAGGGCGAGCTGGGTCTTCGCCTGCATCAATCGCTGGTTCTGGTGCTGGCCGTGGATGTCGATCAGGTGCCGCCCGATCCCCTTGAGGGTCTGACCCGGCACGGGTCGACCGTTGATCCAGGCCTTTGAGCGGCCGTCGCGCGAGAGCAGCCGGCGCACGATCAGCGGCAGGGAGTCGCCCTCCGGTTCCTCGCCCAGTTCCTGCTCCTCGAGCCAGCGCGCCGCCGGGCTGTCCGCGGGCAGCAGGAACTCGCCGGTGACCTCGCCCTGGTCGCAACCGGCGCGCAGCAGGTTCATGTTGGCGCGATCGCCCAGGAGCAGCCCGATCGCGTCGATCAGGATCGACTTGCCCGCGCCCGTCTCGCCGGTCAGCGCGGTCATGCCGGCGGCGAAATCGAGTTCGAGCTGGTCGATCAGGGCGATCTGGCGGATCGATAGGGTGGTCAGCATGTCAGGCGGATTCCTTTGCCTAGAAGGTCTGCTCGCTCCAGCAGAGCTTGTCGCGCAGCAGGGAATAGTGGTCGTGGCCGGCCGGGTGGATCAGGCGGATGTCATGCTCGTACTTCGAGATGGCGAGCACGTCGCCGTACTCCAGCGGCTGGTTGAGCTGGCCGTCGAAGCTGACCACGCCGCCGCCGCGTGAGCCCTCGACCGGGCGGATCTCGATCAGGTGGCGGGCATCGACCACGATGGGGCGGTAGCTCAGGGTGTGCGGGCAGATCGAGACGATGCCCACCGCGTGCAGGTCGGGGGCGATCAGCGGCCCGCCGGCGGACAGCGCGTAGGCGGTCGACCCGGTCGGGGTGCAGACCACCACGCCGTCGGAGCGCTGCTGGTTGACCAGGGTGCCGTCGATGCTCATCTCGAACTCGACCATCCGGGCGGGGTCGCGCATCTTGAAGGTGATGTCGTTGAGCGCCACCGATTCCATGATGCGCGTGTCGTTGCGCATCAGGCTGCCCTGCAGGAGAAAGCGGCGTTCCTCGGTGTAGCGCCCTTCGAGGATGGCCGACAGGTGACGTTGCACCTCGTTGGGGCTGACGTCGGCGAGAAAGCCGAGACGGCCGAGGTTCACGCCCAGGATGGGAACGTCATGCAGGCACAGGCAACGCGCGGCGTTGAGCATGGTGCCGTCGCCGCCGATTACCACGATCAGGTCGCGGTCGACGCGATCTCGCGAGAACCGCTGGGCCTGGATCGACGGGGCCGGGTTCTCGGCCTCTTCCTCCAGCGCCCACTCGACATCGTGTTCCTCGGCCACGGCCACCAGGTTGCGGTAGACCTCGGCGAGCGGGTCGCCCCCGTCGGGCTTGACGATGATGCCCAGGCGCGAGAAGGCGGGGGCGGCGTCTGGCTGTTCGCTGGCTGACGAGGAGGAAGGTTTCATGGCGTGTGCGCTCTTGCTGCCTGACGACTCAGTGATTGCCCGATGACCATTTCAATCCGACGATGCCGATCACGATCAGGGCGATGAAGCCCAGCCGGGCGGCCGTCGCCGGTTCCTTGAACCAGAGGATGCCGAGGATCGCCACGCCGGTCGCGCCGATGCCCGTCCAGATGGCGTAGGCCGTGCCCATCGGGATCTCGCGCATCGCGAGGGCGAGCAGGTAGAAGCTCGCCCAGGCGATGGCCAGCACGATCACCGTCGGCACCAGGCGGGAGAAGCCGTCGGTGAAGCGCAGACCGGTCGCCCAGACGATTTCCAACAGGCCGGCGGCCAACAAGATGAGCCAGGCGTTCATGGCGTGAGCGGATCCTCGGAAACGGTTTCGTCGCGTCCGTCGAGAGCCGGCGATCGGCCGGCGGATGCGGAATTCGGCCCAGTCTAGCAAAGGAGAGGGGGTTTGAATCCGACCGCGGTGCGATGGGCTTGGCACTCTCCTCGGGCGAGTGCTAGTTTACTCCCCGGCCATTCGGGCCGACCCCCAAAAAACCGAGGTTCTCGAGGCCGCCTATGACTGATGCCTGGAGCGAACTCCCCGAGCGGGCCCAGACCCTGCTGCGGGTGCTGATCGACCGCTACACCGACGAGGGTGCGCCGGTCGGCTCGCGCGCGCTAGCGCGCATGTCCGACCTGAACCTGAGCCCGGCGACGGTGCGCAACGTGATGGCCGATCTCGAGGACCTCGGGCTGGTGCGCGCCCCCCACACCTCGTCCGGCCGCGTGCCCACCGAGCTCGCCTATCGCCTGTTCGTCGACTCGCTTTTGACCGCGCCGGGTCGGGCACCGGTCGATGCCCGGCGGCTCGAGCGCATCCTGCGCGAGGCAGCCGAGGACGACCCGCAGCATCTGGCGGACACCGCCTCGAACCTGCTCTCGAGCCTGACGCAGTTCGCCGGCGTGGTGACCATCCCGTCGCGGGCCCGCGCGCTGTTCCGCCAGATCGATTTCGTTTCGCTCTCGCCCGGGCGGGTGCTGATGGTGCTGGTCACCAACGACGGCGGGGTGCAGAACCGCATCATCCACCCGGACAAGCCCTATAGCCAGGACGAACTCACCCGGTTTGCCAACTTCCTCAACGAGCGCCTCAACGGCCAGTCCATCCAGGCGCTGCGCGAGACGCTGGTCGCTGAGCTCAAGAGCACGCGCGAGCAGATCGAGGGCAACCTCTCCGAGGCGATCACGCTGGCCGAGTCGGCCGTCGAGGCGGTCGAGGACAAGGCCGGGGTCGCCGTGGCCGGCCAGGTCAACCTGATGGGCATCGACGAGCTCGGCGACGTCGATCGCATGCGCCGGCTGTTCAACGCCTTCGCGGAAAAGCGCGAACTGGTCTCCCTCTTGGATCGCTGCGAACGCGCCCAGGGGGTGAAGATCTTCATCGGCCGCGAGTCCGGCTCGCCCACCTTCGATGAATGCAGCGTGGTGGGCGCTTCCTACGGCGTCGACGACGAGGTGGTCGGCGTGCTCGGCGTCATCGGCCCCAAGCGCATGCCGTACGGCCGGGTGATCTCGATCGTCGACGTCACCTCGCGCCTGCTGTCGAGCGCCTTGTCGCGCCAGTGACCTGCCCCCGGGAGGCAGGAATGTCTCCTTCCCCTTGAAAAGATGCCGGATGCCCCAAGAGTCGGGGCATCGACACGAGCCTTGGTCATGCCGGATGCACTGTATGCCGGCGGCGGACCGGGCTTTACCCATCAATTCCATCCGCTTTTCAGGAGAGCTTCGATGACGGACAAGCCGGTCGATCACGACGACATGAACCAGGAACAGCCGGAGCAGCCCGTCGAGGGCGAGGTCGAGCAGTCTGCCCAGTCAGGAGAGACGAGCGAGGTCGACGAGCTCAAGGCGAAGCTCGCCGAGAAGGAAGAGGAAGTCCTGCGCATCGCCGCCGAGATGCAGAACGTGCGCCACCGTGCCGAGCGCGACATCGAGTCGGCGCGCAAGTTCGCCCTGGAGCGCTTCGTCGAGGGGCTGCTGCCGGTGGTCGATTCGCTCGAGCTGGGTATCGAGGCGGCCGAGAAGGAGAACGCCACGCTGGAGAAGATCAAGGAGGGTGACGAGATGACCCTCAAGATGCTGATCCAGACGCTGGAGAAGTTCGGCGTCAAGGCCGTTCACCCGATCGGCGAGCGCTTCAACCCGGAGCACCACCAGGCCATCAGCCTGCAGCCGCACGACGGCGATCCCGATCACGTCGTCGACGTGATGCAGAAGGGCTACCTCCTGAAGGACCGCGTCGTCCGTCCGGCCATGGTGGTCGTCTCGAAGCCGAAGTAAGGCGCTCGAGGGGCGATTTGCCGCGGGTGGCTTGAAAAATCACGGCTCGCCCGCACGTCCAAGCACAAGGGCGGGTGCGGTGCCCGAGCAAGGCACCGGGCCGCGCCAACCGAATTTCGCATTCAACACAGAACTCTGGAGACACGATTTTATGGGCAAGGTAATCGGTATCGACCTGGGGACGACCAACTCCTGCGTCGCGATCATGGACGGCAAGTCCGGCAAGGTTATCGAGAACGCCGAGGGCGCGCGCACCACCCCGTCGGTGGTCGCCTACGCCAATGATGGCGAGATCCTGGTCGGCCAGCCGGCCAAGCGCCAGGCGGTCACCAACCCGGAAAACACCCTGTACGCGGTCAAGCGACTGATCGGCCGTCGTTTCGACGAGGACGCCGTTCAGAAGGACATCAAGCTGATGCCCTACAAGATCGTCAAGGCCGACAACGGCGATGCCTGGGTCGAGGCTGGCGGCAAGAAGATGGCCCCGCCGGAAGTCTCCGCCCGCGTCCTGATGAAGATCAAGAAGGACGTCGAGGCCTACCTGGGCGAAGAGGTGACCGAGGCGGTCATCACCGTGCCGGCCTACTTCAACGACTCCCAGCGCCAGGCGACCAAGGACGCCGGCAAGATCGCCGGCCTCGAGGTCAAGCGCATCATCAACGAGCCGACCGCGGCCGCGCTCGCCTACGGCATGGACAAGAAGGAAGGCGGCGATCGCAAGATCGCGGTCTACGACCTGGGTGGCGGCACCTTCGACGTATCGATCATCGAGGTGGCCGACATCGACGGCGAGAAGCAGTTCGAGGTCATGTCCACCAACGGTGACACCTTCCTGGGTGGCGAGGACTTCGACAACCGCCTGATCGACCACCTGGTCGACGAGTTCAAGAAGGAGCAGGGCGTCGATCTCTCCAACGACGCGCTTGCCATGCAGCGTCTCAAGGAGGCCGCCGAGAAGGCCAAGATCGAGCTGTCCTCGACCGAGCAGACCGACGTGAACCTGCCGTACATCACGGCGGATCAGAGCGGTCCGAAGCACATGAACATCAAGATCACGCGTGCCAAGCTCGAGTCGCTGGTCGAAGAGCTGATCAAGCGCACCATCGAGCCCTGCAAGATGGCGCTCAAGGACGCCGGCGTGTCGGCCTCCGACATCGACGACGTGATCCTGGTCGGCGGCCAGACCCGCATGCCGAAGGTGCGCGACACGGTTGCCGAGTTCTTCGGCAAGGACCCGCGCAAGGACGTCAACCCGGACGAGGCCGTGGCCATCGGTGCGGCGATCCAGGGCGGCGTGCTCTCCGGCGGCGTCAACGACGTGCTGTTGCTTGACGTCACCCCGCTGTCGCTTGGCATCGAGACGATGGGTGGTGTCATGACCAAGTTGATCGACAAGAACACCACCATCCCGACCAAGGCGAGCCAGACCTTCTCGACCGCCGAGGACAACCAGACGGCCGTGACCGTCCACGTCCTGCAGGGCGAGCGCGAGATGGCCAGCGGCAACAAGTCGCTGGGCCGCTTCGATCTCACCGAGATCCCGCCGGCGCCGCGCGGTCAGCCGCAGATCGAGGTGACCTTCGACATCGACGCCAACGGCATCCTGCACGTCTCGGCCAAGGATAAGGGCACCGGTCGCGAGCAGAAGATCGAGATCAAGGCGAGCTCCGGCCTGTCCGAGGAAGAAGTGCAGCGCATGGTCGAC
The DNA here is from genome assembly GCF_005096345.1 of Guyparkeria sp. SB14A. Classification (NCBI taxonomy): domain Bacteria; kingdom Pseudomonadati; phylum Pseudomonadota; class Gammaproteobacteria; order Chromatiales; family Thioalkalibacteraceae; genus Guyparkeria; species Guyparkeria sp. SB14A. The sequence continues at coordinate 22,892 of NZ_SWAW01000030.1, forward strand.
GATGCCGCCGCGCACGCCGACGAGGACAAGAAGCAGAAGGAACTGGTCGAGGCGCGCAACCAGGGCGACGGCATCATCCACACCGTCGAGAAGGCGATGACCGATGCGGGCGAGGCCCTGACCGACGACGACAAGAAGCCGGTCAACGAGGCCATCGAGGCCCTGCGCGAGGCGATGAAGGGCGACGACAAGGCCGAGATCGACGCCAAGGTCCAGGCCCTCTCCGAGGCCTCCGCCACGGTCATGCAGAAGGCCCAGGGTGCCGGCCAGGCCGGCGGTGAGCAGGCCGCCGGTGGCGAGCAGGGCAAGCAGGACGACGACGTCGTCGACGCCGAGTTCGAGGAAGTGAAGGACGACGACAAGAAGTAAGTCGTCTCCTCGAGCTGGAAAATCATCCGCCCTGCCGGGCGGGTGATTTTTTAATGGAATGGCCTGCTCCCACCCTATTACGCTGTTTGGAGGAACAAACCCATTCAGCAACAGAGGAGGAACAGACCTATGTCCATTGCAACGCTCGGCATCGATCTTGGCAAGACCTCAAT
>NZ_SWAW01000031.1:0-22099 GCF_005096345.1 Guyparkeria sp. SB14A
CTCGGGGCGGCCCGGGTCCGGCACCGGTTCGACCGATACGGGCGGCAGCGGCACCTCGGCGTCCGGCATGGCCATCGCCTCGTCATAGAGTGCGCGCACGGCGTCGGCCTTGGCCGCCGGGTTGTTGTCGCGCAGGGCACGGCCGGCGCGCTCGCGGAGCGTGTCGGTCATGCCTGCCCTCCCCGCTTGCCGGCCTTCTTCTCGGCACGCTGGGCAAGAAAGGCGCGCAGGTCGTCCTCGAGCTCGCGGTAGCGGGCAATCGCCGCCCGGCCGGTCTCGGTAACCGTGGCGTGACCGCCGCCGGCGCCGCCGACCTCCTTGGACACGTAGGGCTCGTCCTCGAGCTGGTTGACCTCCTGGATCAGCGACCAGGCGCGCTTGTAGCTCATGCCGAGCGTACGGGCGGCGTGGCTGATCGAGCCGAGCTCGTCGATGGCCTCCATCAGGCGCACCTTTCCCACCCCCAGATAGTGCTCGCCGGCCTCGTCGATCAGCCACAGGCGGGCGTGGATCCCCGGGGCATAGGCCTGGCCGGGAAGTCGATTCTGGCGGGATTTCTTGGGCATGCGCGATCGATCCGTGACGGGGCGGGTGGGCGAGAATGAATGCGCCCCATGATACCCGAGCGGGTCGGCCGGGTGGCAAGGGAAGCCGGATGAATTCGAGCCCATCCGAAGCCGGGCGCGGTCTGGCCGGGACGGCCGCTGACGCGGCTCCCTACCTCGCCGACAAATACCGTAGGAGCGCCTTCAGGCGCGATGGTCTGGTTCTGGCACCTGAGGGTTTCGCGGCTAACGCCGCTCCTACCGGGAGGCCGGCTCAGCCGCGGCGGGTGTCGAGCGCGTCGCGGGTGGCCTCGCCGACGAAGATCAGCAGCACCAGCGTGCCCACCAGGACGAAGAAGGTCGAGACCGACAGCCACCAGGCGTCGATGTTGCTCTTGCCCTGCGAGAGCAGCTCGCCCAGCGAGGGCGTCGACGGCGGCACGCCCAGGCCGAGGAAGTCGAGGCTGGTCAGGGCCAGCACCGCCCCGGAGATGCGAAACGGCAGGAAGGTGATCACCGGGGTCATGGCATTGGGCATCAGGTGGCGGAACATCAGCCGCGGGCCCGAGACCCCCAGCGCGCGGGCGGCCCGGACGTAGTCGAGGTTGCGCCCCTTGAGGAACTCGGCGCGCACGTAGTCCGACAGCCCCATCCAGCCGAACAGGGCCAGCAGGGCCAGCAGCAGTCCGATCGACGGCTCGAAGATCGAGGCGAAGATGATCAGCAGATACAGCTCCGGCAGTGCGGCCCAGACCTCGATGAAGCGCTGGAAGACGAGGTCGGTCTTGCCACCGAGATAGCCCTGCACGGCACCGGCGAGCACGCCGATCGCCGTGCCGATCACCGTCAGGGCCAGCGCGAACAGCACCGAGATGCGAAAGCCGTAGATCAGCCGGGCGGCCACGTCGCGGCCACGGTCGTCGGTGCCCAGCAGGTGGCGACTGTTGGGCGCGGCCGGGTTGGGCTCCTCGTTGTAGTAGTCGATGGTGTCAAAGGAGAACGGGATCGGCGCGCGGATCACCCAGCCCTCGCGCTCGATCAGCTCGATCACGTACGGGTCGGTGTAGTCCGCGGCGGTGGCGAAATCCCCGCCGAAGCGCGTTTCGGGGTAGTCGTTCCACAGCGGGAACAGCAGCTCGCCCTGGTACTGGGCGATCAGCGGCCGGTCGTTGGCGATCAGTTCGGCACCGAGACTCAGGACGAACAGCGCCAGGAACACCCACAGGCTGATCCAGCCGCGCCGATGGCGACGGAAGCGCTTCCAGGCGCGTGCCGCCGTGGAAACCTGCCCTTCGGCGCCACTGCCCTTGGTGACGGCCGTGTCCGCTCCGGCATCGACAATCGACATCTACGAGGTCTCCTCGCCCATTTACCGTACCGCCTCGAAGTGGATACGCGGATCGACCCAGACATACACCAGGTCGGAGAGCAGCTTGCCGAACAGCCCGATCAGGCTGAAGACGTAGAGCGTGCCCAGCACCACGGGATAGTCACGTTGCAGCACCGCGTTGTACGAGAGCAGCCCAAGCCCGTCGAGCGAGAAGATGGTCTCGATCAGGAGGCTGCCGGTGAAGAACGCACCGATGAACGCCGCCGGAAAGCCCGTCACGATCGGAATCAGCGCATTGCGGAAGACGTGGCGGTAGAGCACCGTGCGCTCGGCCAGGCCCTTGGCGCGCGCGGTAAGCACGTACTGCTTTCTTATCTCCTCGAGGAAGCTGTTCTTGGTCAGCATGGTCATCACGGCGAAGTTGCCCACCACCATCGCGGTGATCGGCAGCACCAGGTGCCAGAGATAGTCGAGGATCTTGCCCATCAGCGAGAGCTGCTCGAAGTTGTCCGAGGTCAGCCCGCGCAGCGGGAACCACTGCACGAAGCTGCCACCGCCGAACAGCACCAGCAGTACCAGGCCGAGCACGAAGCCCGGGATGGCGTAGCCGACCAGGATCACCGTCGAGGTGATCGAGTCGAACTTGCTGCCGTCGCGCACCGCCTTGGCCACCCCGAGCGGGATGGAGACGAGATACGTGAGCAGGAAGGTCCACACCCCGAGACTGATCGAGACCGGCAGCTTCTCGACGATCAGCTCGCCGACGGACCGCTGGTAGAAGTAGGACTCGCCCAGGTCGAAGGTCAGGTAGTTGCCGAGCATATCGCCGAAACGCTGCCAGGCCGGCTGGTCGAAGCCGTAGAACTCGCGGAACTGCTCGATCTGCTCCTCGCCCAGCCCCTGCTCGCCGCGGTAGAGCCCGCCGGTGAACTGGCCACCCGACTCGGCCGCCGCGCCCTGGGCACCGCCCTTCAACTGCATCATCAGCTGCTCGACCGGCCCGCCGGGGACGAACTGGATCACGGCGAACGAGATCAGCAGGATCCCGAACAGGGTCGGGATCATCAGGGCCAGGCGCTTGGCGATATAGGCGCCCATCTATTGCCCCCCGCCCCTTGATGACGGTTCGGCGGTCGGACTGGACGGGATGCGCGAGACCGGCGCCTCGCCGTCGCAATTCTCCACGCAGACCACGCGACGCTCGACCTGCCCGCCGCAGCCGACATAGCACTGGTCGAAGGCGGCCTGACAGCCGCAGTCGATGTTGCATTCCTGGTCGATCACCGCCGCGCGGATCGCCTCGCGGCTGGGGGCCTCGGGCGGAATCGGCGGGTCGTCGTAGAAGCGGTCGGTGAACCAGAACGAGGCCGGGTAGCCGTAGTAGAACGGGTCACGGTACAGCCCGAACTGCATCGCCCGGTCGAGCTGGTAGTACTGGCGCTCGCGCATGTAGACGCGTCGCTCGGCCTCGTACTGGCGCAGGGCCTGGTCGAAGGCCGCCTCCACCTGCGGCTGGATGCCGGCGATGCAGCTCTCGCGACGCGACTGGCAATCGGCCTGGCAGGCCTGCATGTCGGTCTGGCAGCCACGCAGGCAGGACCGGCCGGCCTCGGTCGCAGGTGGCAGGTAGCGCACCTCGGTGGCGTACTGCGGCGAGGCGCAGCCGGCGAACCCCAAGACCATCGCCAGGCCCATCGCCAAGGCCATTACCCGGGCCATCCCAGTGGCGAGCCGTGGCAACCGGCGGGGTCGGAACCGCGCGCCCATCGACACCGACGATGCGCCGCGTGCTACCGGCGGAACGATTGGATTCATGACGGGCTCCCTCCATTCAGGCTGCTCACGTCGTTGACCACCGGCCCCGGCTGGGGTTCGGCATGGGTTTCCCACCAAGTCTGCATCACCCATTCCGCCCCGCTGAAATAACGTGGCAGCGGCTCATCGTGGTAGCCGAACCGGTTCCACCACGCGAGGCGATGCGCGCCGATGTACCAGTTCGGCACCAGGTACTCATTCCACATCAGCACCCGGTCGAGCGCCCGGCAGGCGGTCACCAGGGCCTCGCGGTCCTCGGCGTAGATCACCGCCTCGATCATGGCGTCCACCACCGGGTCATCCACCCCACTGTAGTTCCTCGACCCCTCGCGGTGCGCCGATTCGCTGCCGAACATCTCGCGCAACTCGTTGCCCGGCGATTGCGACTGGCCGTAGGAGACCACGGTCATGTCGAACTCGAAGCGGTTCATGCGCCGCTGGTAGAGCGCCACGTCGATGGTGCGGTAGGAGACGTCGATCCCCAGCCGGCGCAGGTTGTAGGCGAACGGCGCGACGATCCGCTCGAAGCCGCGCTGCGCCAGCATGATCTCGAAGGCGAACGGTTCGCCGTCGGCGTTGCGCAGCTTGCCGTCCTCCAGCCCCCAGCCGGCCTGTGCCAGCAACTGCTGGGCCTGGACCAGGTGCTGACGCTGGATCTCAGGGGTGGGCGCGAAGGGCACCACGTGGGCCTGCTCGAACAGCTCGGGCGGCAACCGGTCCCGGTGTGGCGCCAGGAGATCGAGCTCGGCGCCCTCCGGGATGTCGCGCGCGGCCAGCTCGCTGTTGGCGAAGTAGCTGTCGCAACGACTGTACTGGCCGTAGAACAGGTGCACGTTCGACCAGTGAAAATCGAAGGCGAGATTCAGTGCCCGACGGACGCGGCGATCGGCGAACAGTGACCGGCGCGTGTTCATGGCGAAGCCCTGCATGCCGGCGTTGTTGTCATGCGGGATCTCGCGGCGACGGATGCGCCCCTCGTCGAACGGCTTGCCGTGGTAGGCGCGCGCCCAGCGCTTGGAATTGGTCTCGTGGAAGACGTCGAACTCGCCGGCCTTGAATGCCTCGAGCGCGACCGTCTCGTCCTTGTAGTACTTGAAACCCAGCGTGCGGAAGTTGTGCTGACCGCGGTTCACGCCCAGGTCCTTCGCCCAGTAGTCGTCCCGGCGGCGATAGCGGATATCGCGACCGAAATTGATCGCCTCGATCGCGTAGGGGCCACTGCCCGGCAGCGGCGTGCGCGAGTAATCGGCGAAATCCACCTCGGCGAGTGCATCGCGGGAGAACACCGGCAGCTCGCCGATGATCATGTGCAGTTCGGGATTGACGCGGCGGAAGTCGAAGCGCACGTGCCGCGCATCGACCGCCTCGGCACCACTGACATCCGCCCAGTAGTAGCGGTAGCGGGGATGGGCCGATTCGCCCACCAGGGTCTCGAAGCTGAACACCACGTCATGCGCCGTAACGGGGCGGCCGTTGACGAACCGGGCGTCGGCATTGATGCGGAACGTGGCCGACAGGCCGTCTTCGGCCAGTTCCAGCCGGTCGGCCAGCAGGCCGTAGACCGAGAACGGCTCGTCCCAGGCCCGCACCACCAGGGTGTCGAACAGCAGGCTGTTGGTGCCGGTAGCGGCCAGCCCCTTGAGGACGAAGGGGTTGAGCGAATCGAAGGTACCGAATACCGACAGGGTCAGCGAGCCCTCGCGCGGGGCGCGGGGATTGACGTACTCGAAGTGCGACAGGTCAGCCGAATAACCGGGGTCGTAGCCAAGCGCCTCGGCGAAGCCCGCCGCCCGGGACAGCCCCGGCCCGGCGCCCATCGCGGCGATGCCACCGATACCGGCCAGTCGACGCAGGAACAGGCGCCGGTCGGGCGAGAGCAGGTTCTCGCCCCGCGGCGGGTCGGCCGTGTCGTCCCTAACCGAGGGGCAATGTAGCTCTGTGGGATGCTTGTTGATCATCAGGCGAATACAATACGGTGAAAATCGAACGCAGACCAAGCATCATCCGGCGGTTTTCGCCGTCGGCCCGATGCGGCCGTCGCCCCCTTTTCGAACACAAGGAGAGACCCATGGGATTCCTATCCGGCAAGCGTGCCCTGATCACCGGCATCGCCAACAACCGCTCGATCGCCTACGGCATCGCCGAGGCCATGCACCGCGAAGGCGCCGAACTGGCCTTCACCTATCTCAGTGAGCGCTTCAAGCCGAAGGTCGAGAAGGCCACCAAGGACCTGGGCTCCGACATCTACCTGCCCTTCGATGCCACCGACGACGAACAGGTCGACGCCCTGTTCCCGGCTCTGGCCGAGCACTGGCCGGAAGGTGTCGACATCGTCATCCATGCGATGGCCTTCGCCCCGCGCGAGGCACTCGACGGCGACTTCCTCGACGGGATGTCCCGCGAGGCGTTCGCTCAGGCCCACGACGTCTCCGCCTACTCGCTCGCCGCCCTGGCCAAGGCCGGCGAGACGTACATCCGCGACGAGGGCGCGCTGCTGACCCTGAGCTACCTGGGCGCCGAGCGCGTGATGAAGAACTACAACGTCATGGGCGTGGCCAAGGCCTCGCTGGAGGCGACCGTGCGCTATCTCGCCGGCTCTCGGCTGGGCGAGCGCGGCATCCGCGTCAACGCGATTTCCGCGGGTCCGATCAAGACGCTGGCCGCCTCGGGCATCGGCGATTTCAAGGGCTTCCTCGATTACGTCGCCACCAACGCGCCGCTGCGCCGCAACGTCACCATCGAGCAGGTCGGCAACACCGCTGCCTTCCTGTGCTCGGACCTCGCCTCGGGCGTGACCGGCGAGAACGTCCACGTCGACTCGGGCTACTTCATCACCGGCATGGGTCGTTGCGAGGACTGAACCCCGTCGGCGACGACGCGAGATCAGGGCGCCCTCGGGCGCCCTTTTTCGTTGCCCTCCGCCGGCGTTGGCAAGACCGATAAAAACACGAGGTCCCACCGAGAAAACTTTGATTGGAAAAGGGGATTGCCCGCCACCACCATTCCTAAAACAGGAATATCAGTTAATCAGGACATACTGGAGGAAACAGGGACGATGGATACTGGCATCCGCAAGGTCTTTCATTTCGGCGAACAGGTCGACGAGTACCCGGTCCGGGTCATCAACGAGCGCGAGGCGCGGGCCGCCGCCGGCGTGCTGGCGCTGTTCGCCGGCTTTGCCTTCGCCCAGGGGTTTCTCACCGGCGATTTCATGTGGGAACGCCTGCTGATCCTCGCCTTCACGGTCGAGTTCGGCATCCGGGTATTGATCAACCCGCAGTACGCCCCGTTCATGATCATGGGGCGATTGATCACGCGCAACCAGGAAGTCGAGTACGTCGGCGCACCGCAGAAACGGGTGGCCTGGGGCATCGGCCTGTTGATCGCGGCGTTCATGATCTGGGTGGTGTTCATCGAGGCGAACACCGGCCTGATGAACCTGATCGGCTGCTCGGCCTGCCTGCTGTTCCTGGCCTTCGAGTCGGCCTTCGGCATCTGCCTGGGCTGCGTGGCCTACAACCTGCTGACCGGCAAGCAGGCGCAGCTCTGCCCGGGTGGCGCCTGCCGCATCAAGCGGCTCGAGCCGATCCAGCGGGTCAAGTGGTGGCAGGTCATCCTGGTGGTCGCCTTCCTCGGCCTGCTCTGGGCGATCCCGGAATACAACCTCTGGAATATCCAGGACAACGTCGAGGTCGACGAGTCCAACTTCGACACGATCGATCTCGACACCCTGGAATACTGACGCCGCCGAGAGGCCCCCACGAAAAAAGCCCGCCATCGGCGGGCTTTTTTACGGGTCCGGATGTTATCCGATCCTAGCCGCGCTCGGCGGCCCCGGCCGGCTCGCCGGTCTCGGCACCCTCGTCGGGACGGGTGTCCATCAGGACACGCTCCTCGCCACGCAGCTTGGCAATGATCACCGCGCCGGTCGCGTCGCTGTAGACGTTGACCGAGGTGCGCAGCATATCCAGCAGCCGGTCGACCACCAGCAGCAGCCCCATGGCCTCCAGCGGCAGGCCGAGTACGCCCAGGATCAGGGCGATCGCGACCAGGCTCGCCGACGGCACGGCGGCCACGCCCACCGAGGTGACCAGGGCGAGCACGACGATCAGCACCTGCATCGACAGCGACAGGTCCACGCCGTAGGCCTGGGCGATGAACAGCACCGCCGCGCATTCGTAGAGCGCGGTGCCGTCCATGTTGATGGTCGCGCCCAGCGGTAGCACGAACGAGGAGGTCTCGCGCGAGACGCCGGCACGCTGGGTGAGTGCCTGCAGGGTGACCGGCAGGGTGCCGGCCGACGAGCTGGTCGAGAAGGCCACCAGCAGTGCCGGCCAGATCGCGCGCATGAAACGGATCGGCGATCGCCGGGTCACGAGCCAGAGCACCAGGGGCAACACCACCAGCGCGTGGATCGCGAGCCCCATGACCACGGCCAGGAAGAAGTCGATCATCGGCAGGATCACCGACAGGCCGCTCTCCGCGATCACCCCGGCCACCAGCGCGAACACGCCGATCGGCGCGACCTTCATCACCCAGTGGGTGATCTGGACCATCACGTCCTGCACGCCGGCCCAGAAATCCTTGACCGTCTGCATGCCTGGCGAGGTCGCCCGCGTCAGGGCGATGCCGAACAGCACCGAGAAGAAGATCAGGCCGAGCATCTGGGCCTCGGCGCCGGCCTCGACGATGTTCGCCGGCACCATGTCGCGCAGGATATTGAAGAACTCGGACAGTTCCTTGCCCTCCAGCCGACCGCTGACCTCGTCGCCGATCGGCGGCAGGGCCACGGTCTCCGAGAGCGGCTGCCCGCCCGAGATGCCCGGCTGGAACAGGTTCATCACCATCAGGGCAGTGGTCACCGCCAGGGTGGTGGAGAACAGGTAGTAGATCACGGTGCGGCCGGCCATCTGCCCCACCCCGCCGGCACTGCCGATGCTTGCCACCCCGGTGATGATCGAGGCGGTGATCAGGGGCACGATCAGCATCTTGAGCGCGTCGAGGAACAAGCCGCCGACGAACTCGTAGATGGACAGCAACGGGATGCCGGCCGCCTCGGTGCCGAACACGGCACCGACCAGGAAGGCGGCGGCCAGGGCGGTCAGGATCTGCCAGTGCAGGGCCATGCAAACACTCCGGTTCGCCCGCCCGAATCAGGGCGGGCGTGCACGGTCGCCGTCAGTCGAAGGCGCTCTCGCGGATTTCGACCTCCGCCCCGGCGCGCAGGGAACGCATGAAGGCGTCGATCAGACGATTGGCCTGGTTGTTCTCCAACTGGCCGGCGAGACGATTGCGCGTCTCGGCGTCCAGCTCGGCCGGCTCGCCGGCACGCACGCCGGTCAGGACCAGCACGGCCCGATCGCCATTGTCGAGCTCGGTCGTCGCGGTGGCCGGGGCATCACCCTCCGGCGGGGTGAGGGCAAACGCCGCCGCCAGGGCATCGCGCGGCATGCTCGCGCCGGCATCGCCCCGACCGACCCAGGCCGGGGCGCTCCAGCTGGCCGCTTCCACCTCGGCCACGCGCTCGGCGGGGTCCTGGCCGGCGGCCAGATCGGACTCGATCGCCTCGGCCAGCTCGGCCATCTCCGTCTCGATTCGCTCGGCACGCCATTGCGCGAGCACCTGGTCCCGGACCTCTTCGAACGGCAACGGCTGGGCCTCGCGGTACTCCTCGACGCGCACGACCACGCCATGGCTGTTGTCGAGATCGATCAGCTGGCTGTTGAAGCGCTCCTCGAGCACCGCCTCGTCGAAGGCGGCGTCGCGCACGGCCCGGTGCTCACCGATGCCCTCGCCGGATTCGCGGCTGATCCAGTCGCTGGTCTCGATCTCGAGGCCAACGGCCTCGGCGGCGGGCACCAGGCTGTCCGGCTGCTCGTAGCTGATGCTGGCCAGCTGCTCGGCGGCATCGTAGTAGGCACGCTCGGCGGCGTCCTGCTTGAGTTGCTCGATCAGCTCGCCACGCGCCTGCTCGAGCGGCGGCACCTCGGCCTGACCCACCTCGTAGACCTCGATCAGGTGCCAGCCGAAACGGGTGCGCACCGGCTCGCTGATCTCGCCCTCGCCCAGCTCGGCCACGGCCCGGTCGAAGGACTCGGCGATCTCCCCTTCGCCCACGCGACCCAGGTCACCCCCATTCTCGCGAGTGCTGCCGTCGTCACTCAGCTCGGCGACCTTCTCCTCGAAGCTCGCCTCGCCGGCCATGATGGCCTCGCGCGCCGCCTCGAGCCGCTCGCGCGCCTCGTCGACCGTGGCCGCGTCGGCGTCGCTGGGCAGCTGGATCAGGATGTGACGGGCACGGCGAACCGCCTCGTCGGCCATCCGCTCGCGATAATCGTCATAGGCGGCCTGCAGGGCCGCGTCACTGACTTCCTGGGAGGCCGCCAGTTTCTCCGGGCTGATCTCCACGTACGCCAGGCGCACCTGCTCCGGCCGCTGGAAGGCATCCACGCGCTCGTCGTAATACGCCTTGAGGGTCGACTCGTCGGGCTCGGCGATGCCGGCGGCAACCGTCTCGCGGTCGAGACGCACCAGGCCGACCTCGCGCATCTGGTCACGCAGGGCAACCAGTTGGCGCACCTCGGGCTCGGTGACGAAGGCACTGCCGATCAAGGCGTTGTCGAGGGTGTTGAACAGCAGGTCGCGGCGCACGTCGTTCTCGAACTGCTCGACCGTCATGCCCTGCTGGGCCAGGCGGCGTTCGTAGGCCTCGCGGTCGAACTCGCCGTCGCGCTCGAAGGCGGGAATGCCGCGAATGGTGGCGGCGACCAGGCCATCGGGCACGGCGTAGCCCTGCTCCCGGATGAACTGGACCAGCAGGCGCTCGTTGATCATCTGGTCGAGCACCTGGCGCTTGAGGCCCATGCGCTCGATCATTTCGGCGGTGATCTGCTGCTCGCTCTGGGCGATCAACTGCTGACGGCGCTCGCTGAAGGCCTGATCGAGTTGACGGGCCGTGATTTCCTCGCCGTCGACCTCGGCGACCGGTTGCTCCTTGCCGCCACCGAGGTACTCGCCCACACCCCACAAGGCGAACGGGATGCTGATCAAACCAACGATTACATAGGCCAGCCAGCCGCGAATCTTCTCGCGGATATCCATCAACATGTCTAGGTCACTCCCGCTTCGGGTCTGTCTTGGTGGTGTGGGCGCGGCCGTCGCTCCGACGGCTCGGTATCGGTGCAAACCGAGCGGCATGATAGCAGGGCCGGGCCTGCCAACCCATGCCGCTCCCGGGTTCCCCCGGCCACCCTCGGGCGCCGGGCGCCAGCCAAGGCACCGGTGCGCCGGTTCTCTCGCCGCGCCTTCAACCGGCCGTCGGCCGGGTCAGGGCGCGACCAGAGGCGCGGTTCAAGGGAAAAGCGCCGGGCAAAAAGAAAGGGGCGTCTCCGCCCCTTCTCGTCGGTGGGCCGGCCATCAATGCGGCCGGCCCACCGGATGCTTTCCGTCTGGATCGATCAGTTGACCGCGTCCTTGAGGCCCTTGCCCGCCTTGAAGGACGGCAGCTTGGAGGCCTTGATGTTGATCGTCTCGCCGGTGCGCGGGTTACGGCCAGTCCGGGCCTCACGCTCGCGAACCAGGAAGGTCCCGAAACCCACCAGCGTGACCTGATCGCCTTTCTTCAGCGCGCCACCAACGGCATCGATGAAACCATCCAGGGCACTCGCGGCCGCCGACTTGGAAATGCCAGCGTTGTCGGCCATCGCATCGATCAGTTCAGATTTGTTCATACCTTGTCATCCCTTGGTGAAAAAAGTGTCTGTTCGGGTCCCGGCTCACCGCGCGTCAGCGTCAGGACGCGGCGCAGCTGGCCACCGCACGGAAACAGCGAAAACAGTTATACAAGTGCGACCTTCGGCGTGTCAACACGCAAATCGCCCGCGTAACGCGCATTCTGGCGCGACAGGTAGGCAGGCAAACCGCCAAATCCATCCAGTAACCCGACGATCGCTGCACGCCCCATACAAACAAACCGCCCCTCCGGTTGTGGAGGGGCGGTGTGGTTTTCTTGCACGTCGGGGTACTGGACCCGGTCATGCACGTCCCGGCAACGCGACCGACCGGAGCCGGGCGCGGGCCGCGACCTGCCTCAGTGGGCCAGGTTCTTGCCCTTGCCGCCGCGCTTTTTCTTCTCGATCAGGCCCACGTCACCGGAGGGCGTGGTCTCGTTGGGCATTGGCATGCGCACGAGGGCCGCCTCGAGCACCTGGTCGATCCAGCGCACCGGACGGATATCCAGCTTCTTCTTGATCTGGTCCGGGATCTCGGCGAGGTCCTTGCGGTTCTGCTCGGGGATCAGGACGGTCTCGATCCCGCCGCGCTGGGCGGCAAGGAGCTTTTCCTTGAGGCCGCCGATGGGCAGCACCTCGCCGCGCAGGGTGATCTCGCCGGTCATGCCCACCGAGGCCTTGACCGGGATGCCGGTCAGCGCCGAGACGATCGCCGTGCACATCGCGCTGCCCGCCGACGGGCCGTCCTTCGGCGTGGCCCCTTCCGGGACGTGGACGTGGATGTCGCACTTCTGGTTGAAGTCCGTGTCGATGCCCAGGGTGTCGGCACGGGCGCGCACGACGGTCAGTGCGGCCTGGATGGACTCCTGCATCACTTCACCGAGCTTGCCGGTGTACTTGAGGTTGCCCTTGCCGGGCACCGTGGTCGCCTCGATCGTCAGGAGATCACCGCCGACCTCGGTCCAGGCCAACCCGGTGACCTGCCCCACCTGGTCGGTTTCCTCGGCGCGACCGTAATCGAAGCGCTGCACGCCAAGGTACTTGTCGAGGTTCTTCGGCGTGACCGAGACGCCCGACTTGTCCTTGGCGGTGATCAGCTCGCGGACCACCTTGCGGCAGATCTTCGCCAGTTCGCGCTCGAGATTGCGCACGCCCGCCTCGCGGGTGTAGTGGCGAATGATGTCGCGGACGGCGTTGTCGCTGACCTTGAGCTCGCCCTCCTTCAGGCCGTTGGCCTTGATCTGCTTGGGCAGCAGGTAGCGCTTGGCGATCTCGGTCTTCTCGTCCTCGGTGTACCCGGCGATGCGGATGGTCTCCATCCGGTCGAGCAACGGCCCGGGGATGTTGTAGCTGTTGGCCGTGCAGACGAACATCACCTCGGACAGATCGATGTCGACGTCCATGTAGTGATCGGCAAAGGCCTTGTTCTGCTCGGGATCGAGCACCTCGAGCATGGCCGCGGCCGGATCGCCACGGAAGTCGGAGGCCATCTTGTCGATTTCGTCGAGCAGGATCAGCGGGTTCTTGGTGCCGACCTTGGACAGCGCCTGCACGATCCGGCCCGGCAGCGCGCCGACGTAGGTCCGACGGTGACCGCGGATCTCGGCATCGTCGCGCACCCCGCCCAGGGCGATCCGGCCGAACTTGCGGTTGGTCGCCTTGGCGATCGACTGGCCCAGCGAGGTCTTGCCCACGCCCGGCGGGCCGACGAGGCACAGGATCGGACCGGCCATCTTGCGCACGCGGGTCTGGACCGCGAGGTACTCGATGATCCGCTCCTTGACCTTTTCCAGGCCGAAGTGATCGGCCTCGAGCACCGCCTCGGCCGCCTCGAGATCGTGCTTGATGCGGGTGCGCTTCTTCCACGGCACTGCGATCATCCAGTCGAGGTAGCTGCGCACCACCGAGGCCTCGGCGGACATCGGCGACATCATCTTGAGCTTGTTGAGCTCGGAGCGCGCCTTGTCGCGGGCCTCCTTGGTCATGCCGGCCTTCTCGATCTTGTTCTCGAGATCGTCCAGCTCGTTGCCGCCGTCCTCGAGTTCGCCGAGCTCCTTCTGGATGGCCTTCATCTGCTCGTTGAGGTAGTACTCGCGCTGGCTCTTCTCCATCTGCTGCTTGACGCGCCCGCGGATGCGGCGCTCGACCTGCAGCGTGTCGATCTCGGACTCGATCAGCATCATCAGCCGCTCGATGCGCTGGTGCAGGTCGATCGTCTCGAGGATCGCCTGCTTCTCCTCCAGCCCGAGGGCCATGTGCGCGGCGATGGTGTCGGCCAGGCGCGAGACGTCGTCGATGCCGGACAGCGAGGTCAGCACCTCCGGCGGGGTCTTCTTGTTGAGCTTGACGTAGCTCTCGAACTGGTTGAGCAGCGCGCGCGCCTCGAGCTCGACCTCGCGCTCGTCGGTCTCGGAGGTCGACTCGATCGAGTGGACCTCGGCGGTCAGGTGACCGTCGAGCTCGTGGACGCGATCGAGCTCGACCCGTTCGATGCCCTCGACAAGCACCTTGATGGTGCCGTCGGGCAGCTTGTGCAGTTGCAGGATCGAGGCGAGCGTGCCGACCTGGTGGAGGTCACCCACACCCGGATCGTCGTTCTCGGCGTCCCTCTGCGCGACCAACAGCAACTGCTTGCTGCCCTTGACCGCCTCGTCGAGGGCGGCGACCGATTTCGGCCGGCCGACGAACAGCGGGATCACCATGTGCGGGTAGACGACGACATCGCGCAGGGGCAGCACGTCGACCTGACGCGGCGAGCCCGTGATGACGGCGGATGTTTCTTCGCTGTGACTCATATAGGGGTATACCTGTAGCGCCGTGATGGCGGTGTATTCGGGTGGTCGGGCGCGCGAGTGGGCGCGGATCGCAAGTCAGTGGGTTTCCCCTGACGTATGACCGGAGAATAGCTTTTCAAGCGGGTTCTGTCAGAAACCGGGCGCGCAAAACGCTTGCCGTGCCCCACATGAAAACACCCCGGACAGGCCGGGGTGCAGGGGTCGGGACAAGCAAAGGCGAGCGGATCAACGATCCGACGAAGCCTTGTCGTGCTCGGCGGCCGTCTCGTCGCCCTTCGTCTCTTCTGCCGACTCGCCGCGGCCCTTGCCGTAGACGATGTAGGGCTCCGACTCGGCGCGAACCACCGCCCCGTCGACCACCACCTTCTCGACGTTCGAGAGCGACGGCACCTCGTACATGGTGTCGAGCAGGATGTGCTCCATGATCGTGCGCAGACCACGCGCGCCGGTGCGGCGACGGATGGCCTTCTTGGCGATCTCGCGCAGGGCGTCCTCGCGGAATTCGAGCTCGACGTCCTCCATCTCGAACAGGCGCTCGTACTGCTTGGTCAGCGCGTTCTTCGGCTCGGTCAGGATGCGGATCAGCGCGTCCTCGTCGAGCTCCGTGAGCGTGGCGATGACCGGCAGGCGGCCGATGAACTCGGGGATCAGGCCGAAGCGGGTCAGGTCTTCCGACTCGATCTGCGCCATCAATTCGTCGGTGGCCTTCTGGTCGAGCTCGGACTTCACCTCGGCGGAGAAGCCGATGCCGCCCTTCTCGACCCGCTGGCGAATGATGTTCTCGAGCCCCGCGAACGCGCCGCCGACGATGAACAGCATGTTGCTGGTATCGATCTGGACGAATTCCTGCTGCGGGTGCTTGCGCCCGCCCTGCGGCGGCACCGAGGCGGTGGTGCCCTCGATCATCTTCAGGAGCGCCTGCTGCACGCCCTCGCCCGAGACGTCGCGGGTGATCGACGGGTTCTCGGACTTGCGCGTGATCTTGTCGATCTCGTCGATGTAGATGATGCCGTGCTGGGCCTTCTCGACGTCGTAGTCGCAGCGCTGCAGGAGCTTCTGCAGGATGTTCTCGACGTCCTCGCCGACATAGCCCGCCTCGGTGAGCGTGGTCGCATCGGCGATGGTGAACGGCACGTCCAGCACGCGCGCCAGGGTCTGGGCCAGGAGCGTCTTGCCCGAACCGGTCGGGCCGATCAGCAGGATGTTCGACTTCGACAGCTCGACGTCGTCTTCCTCGGCATCACGGTGGCGCTCGCCGAACAGGTTGAGACGCTTGTAGTGGTTGTAGACGGCCACGGCCAGCGCGCGCTTGGCGGTCATCTGGCCGATGACGTACTCGTCGAGTGCGGCGACCAGCTCGTGCGGGGTCGGCAGACGCTCGGGGCCGTTCTCGCCCTCGGCCTCCACCTCTTCACGCAGAATGTCGTTGCACAGTTCGACGCATTCGTCGCAGATGTAGATGTTCGGACCGGCGATCAGTTTCTTGACCTCGTCCTGGCTCTTGCCGCAGAACGAGCAGATCAGATCCTGCGTGTCTTTCGTCTTCTCAGCCATGGCTGTTCTCGTCGAACCTCGTGGGTCGGTGCGGCCGAGCGGTACCCGGCTCGGCCGGTCGGCTGAATGGGTCGCGACCGTTTTCCGGGCGCGATGGGCCTGGAGCGATCCGCCGGGGGATCAGTCCGCCTTGCCGGCCTTCTGTCGGCTGGTGAGTACCTTGTCGACCAGATTGTAGTCGCAAGCCTGATCGGCCGTCATGAAGTTGTCGCGATCGGTGTCGCGCTCGAGCTGCTCGAGGCTCTTGCCGGTGTGATGCGACAGGATGCTGTTGAGACGCTCGCGCAGCTTGATGATCTCCTCGGCGTGGATCTTGATGTCCGAGGCCTGGCCCTGGAAGCCGCCCAGCGGCTGGTGGATCATGATGCGCGAGTTCGGCAGCGCGTAGCGCTTGCCCTCGGCCCCGCCGGCGAGCAGGAACGAGCCCATGCTGGCCGCCTGGCCGATGCAGAGCGTCGAGACGTCGGGCTTGATGAACTGCATGGTGTCGTAGATCGCCATGCCGGCGGTGACCACGCCACCCGGCGAGTTGATGTAGAGGTGGATGTCCTTGTCCGGGTTCTCGGACTCGAGGAACAGCAGCTGGGCAACGATCAGGTTGGCCATCTGGTCCTCGATCGGACCGACCACGAAGATCACCCGCTCCTTGAGCAGGCGCGAGTAGATGTCGTAGGCGCGCTCGCCCCGGGAGCTCTGCTCGACAACCATCGGTACCAGGGCATTCATTTCCGGTTGGCCGCCATGGTGGCTTTCAAACGCCTCTTTCATTCATCACCTCGGTATAAACGGTTCGGCCGCCTCGAGGGCGGCCAGATTCCAGTCAGCTATCGACTACCCGGGATTTCAGCCCTGCGGGTTCATCAGTTCCTTGAAGGGAACCTTCTTCTCGCTGACCTTGGCCTTGCCAAGGATATGCTCGACGGCCTGTTCTTCAAGGACCACGGTGCGGGCGTTGCTCATCATCTGGTGATCGCCCTTGTAGTGAGCGACCACCTGCTCTGGCTCGTCGTAGGCCTGAGCGATCTCGTTGATGAAGGCATCGACGCGCTCGTCTTCCGGCTTGAGGTCGGCTTCCTTGACCACTTCCATGATCACCAGACCCATGCGCACGCGCTTCTCGGCCTGCTCCTTGAACAGCGACGGATCGAGCTTGGAGGCATCCGCCTGCGGCATCTGGTTGCGGACGAACTGGTCGCGCATCGAGACGGCCTCGTCGTCGATCAGCGTCGAGGGCACATCGAACTCGAGCGAGTCGGTCAGGGCCTCGATGGTGCGATCCTTGTTGCGACGACGCATGGTCTGCTTGAGCTCGCGCTCCATGTTCTCGCGCACGTCCTCGCGCAGCTTGTCGGCCGAATCGGCGCCGAACTTCTTGGCGAACTCGTCATCGACCTCGGGCAGCACCTGCTCTTCGACCTGGGTGGCCTCGATCTCGAATTCGGCGGTCTTGCCGGCCAGGTGCTCGGCCTGGTATTCCTCCGGGAAGTTCACCTCGATCGTGACCGGCTCGCCCGGCTTGATGCCCTTCAGGCCCTTCTCGAAGTCCGGCAGCATCTGCCCTTCGCCCAGGATCACCTCGACGCCTTCGGCCGAGCCACCCTCGAAGGCCTCGCCGTCGATCTTGCCGACGAAGTTGATGGTGACCTTCTCGCCCTTGCGCGCCTTGTGACGCACCTTCTTCCAGTCCGCGTTCTGCTTGCGCAGGGTGTCGATCATCTCGTCGACGTCCTCGTCGGACACCTCGCTGGTCACGGTCTCGATCTTGAGCTTGGACAGGTCGCCCAGCTCGATCTCCGGGTAGACCTCGACGGCGGCGGTGAACTTCAGGGCCTCGCCGGCCTTGTTGTTCTCGATCGACTCGATGCTCGGCTGGCCGGCAACGCGCAGGTCGTTTTCCTCGACGGCCTTCTGGAAGCTCTGGCCCATGACGTCGCCGATCACGTCGTCACGCACCCGGCCGGCGTACTGCATGCGGATCACCGACAGCGGGGCCTTGCCCGGACGGAACCCGTCGATGCGGACGCGACCGCGCATGTCCTTGAGACGCTTCTCGACCTGCTCGTCGATCTCGTTGGCGGGAACCTCGATCGCCAGGCGACGGGTCAGGCCTTCGGCCGGCTGCAATTCAACCTGCATGGATGCGATACCTCGAAAAAAACAAATGTCTGAATGTTGTTCGCCCCGCCAACGCGTGGCGGGACGCCTATCGGGATCTGGTGCGAGAGGAGAGACTCGAACTCTCACGCCGTCAGGCGCTGGTACCTAAAACCAGTGCGTCTACCAATTCCGCCACTCTCGCCGGCTGGGGAACCGGTCGCGACGACCGCTTCCCAGACGTTCAAAGCCGGGCAGTATACCGGAGCGGCACGCGCGCCCAAAGCGCGCTACCCGTGGGGCCGCCTGTCGTCAGAACGGCAGGCCCGGCATGCGCCCCTTCATGGCGCGCATCATCTTCTTCATGCCGCCGCCGGAGAGCTTCTTCATCATGTCGCGCATGTCGCGGTACTGCTTGAGCAGGCGGTTGACGTCTTGGACCTGCATGCCCGAACCGTTCGCGATGCGGCGCTTGCGCGAGCCCTTGATGATCTCCGGGCGCTGGCGCTCGCCCGGCGTCATCGAATCGATGATCGCGATCATGCGCACGATGTCCTTGTCGTCGATGTGCTTCTGCGCATCGGCACCAAGCTTGCCCATGCCGGGCAGCTTGTCCATCAGGCCACCCATGCCGCCCATCTTGAGCATCTGGCTGAACTGGTCGCGCATGTCCTCGAGGGTGAAGCCCTTGCCCGAACGCACCTTGTCGGCCAGCGCCTTGGCCTTGTCGGCATCGACGGTTTCCTGCGCCTGCTCGACCAGGGAAACCACGTCGCCCATGCCGAGGATGCGCGACGCGATCCGGTCCGGGTGAAACGGCTCGAGCGCGTCGAGCTTCTCGCCCACGCCGAGGAACTTGATCGGCTTGCCGGTGACCTGACGCACCGACAGCGCCGCCCCGCCGCGGGCGTCACCGTCGGCCTTGGTCAGGATCACCCCGGTCAGCGGCAGCTGCTCGTGGAAGGCCTGGGCGGTGTTGGCCGCGTCCTGGCCGGTCATCGCGTCGACGACGAATAGCGTCTCGACCGGATCGACCGCGCCGTGGATGCGGGCGACCTCGCCCATCATCTCCTCGTCGACGTGCAGGCGACCGGCCGTATCGACGATCAGCACGTCGTAGAACTTGAGCTCGGCCTCCTTGCGGGCGGCCTTGGCGATCTCGACCGGGTTCTGGTCGCTGGTCGAGGGGAAGAAGTCGACGCCAACCTGCTTGGCCACCGTCTCGAGCTGGTCGATCGCCGCCGGGCGATACACGTCGGCCGAGACCACCAGCACCTTTTTCTTCTGGTTGTTCTTGAGCCAGCGACCGAGCTTGCCCGCGGTGGTGGTCTTGCCCGCGCCCTGCAGGCCGGCCATCAGGATCACGGCCGGTGGACGGGCGGCGAGATCGAGCTCGGCGTTCTCCGAACCCATCAGGCGGGTCAGTTCGTCATTGACGATCTTGACGAACACCTGACCCGGCTGGAGGCTCTTGGCCACCTCGGCGCCGACGGCGCGCTCGCGGACGTCCTTGATGAACTCGCGCACCACCGGCAGGGCCACGTCGGCCTCCAGCAGTGCCATGCGCACCTCGCGCAGGGCATCCTTGATGTTGTCCTCGGTCAGGCGCCCCTGGCCCTTCAGGCCATCGAGCAGTCCACCGAGTCGCTGGGAAAGGTTGTCAAACATCGCTTGCCTCTCTCACTGCGGACGCCCCCGCCCCCGGACGGGGCTCGGTCGAGCCGAACCGCCCGAACCGGACCGCGCCGCGATCAGGAACCCCGGCTGGCGCGCTTGCGCTCGTTCTCGGTCAGGTACTTCTTGCGGATCCGGATCGACTCGGGCGTGACTTCGACCAGCTCGTCATCGTCGATGAACTCGAGCGCCTGCTCAAGCGTGTAGCGGATCGGCGGGGTCAGGGTGAGCGCCTCGTCGGTGCCGGCGGCACGGACGTTGGTCAGCTTCTTGCCCTTGAGCACGTTGACGGTCAGGTCGTTGTCACGGGCGTGGATGCCCACGACCTGGCCTTCGTAGACCTCGTCACTGTGACCGATCATCAGGCGACCGCGATCCTGCAGGTTGTAGAGCGCATAGGCCAGCGCCTTGCCGGTGTCGGAGGCAATCAGCACGCCGTTGTTGCGCTGACCGACCATGCCCGGCTGGTACGGACCGTAGTGATCGAAGACCGAGAACAGCAGGCCGCTGCCCTGGGTCGCGGTCAGAAACTCGGTACGGAAGCCGATCAGGCCGCGCGACGGGATGATGAACTCCAGGCGCACGCGGCCCTGGCCGTCCGGTTCCATGTTGCGCATCTCGCCACGGCGCAGGCCGAGCTTTTCCATCACGCCACCCTGGTGCTGCTCCTCGATGTCGACGACCAGCTGCTCGTAGGGTTCCTGCTTCTCGCCGTCGACCTCGCGGACGATGACCTCGGGGCGCGAAACGCCCAGCTCGTAGCCCTCGCGGCGCATGTTCTCGATCAGCACCGACAGGTGCAGCTCGCCGCGGCCGGAGACGCGGAACTTGTCCGGGTCGTCGCCCTGCTCGACGCGCAGCGCCACGTTGTGAACCAGCTCGCGCTCGAGTCGCTCGCGGATCTGGCGACTGGTGAGGTACTTGCCCTCGCGACCGGCGAACGGCGAGGTGTTGACCTGGAAGGTCATGGAGACGGTCGGCTCGTCGACGGTCAGCGCCGGCAGTGCCTCGACGTTTTCCGGGTCGCAGAGCGTGTCGGAGATATAGAGCGGGTCGACACCGGAGAAGGCGATGATGTCGCCGGCCTGGGCCGAGTCGACCTCGACGCGATCGAGACCGTGGAAGCCCATGATCTGCAGGATGCGACCGTTACGCACCTCGCCCTCGCGGCCGACGATCTTGACCTGGGTATTGGTCTTGACCCGGCCGCGCTTGATCCGGCCGACGCCGATCACGCCGACGTAGGAGTTGTAGTCGAGGCTGGAGACCTGCATCTGGAACGGACCGTCGGGATCGACGTCCGGCGCCGGCACACGCTTGGTGATCGTCTCGAACAGCGGGGTCATGTCGCCCTCGCGCACGTTCTCGTCCAGGCTGGCGTAGCCGTTCAGTGCCGAGGCGTAGACGATCGGGAAGTCGAGCTGGTCGTCGCTGGCGCCCAGGCGGTCGAACAGGTCGAACACCTCGTTGATAACCCAGTCCGGGCGCGCGCCCGGACGGTCGATCTTGTTGATCACCACGATCGGCTTCAGGCCGTGCTCGAAGGCCTTCTGGGTGACGAAGCGCGTCTGCGGCATCGGGCCGTCGACCGCGTCGACCAGCAGCAGCACCGAGTCGACCATCGACATGACCCGCTCGACCTCGCCGCCGAAGTCGGCGTGTCCCGGGGTGTCGACGATGTTGATGCGCCAGTCTTCACCCTCGGGAGACTGCCATTTGATCGCCGTGTTCTTGGCCAGGATCGTGATGCCCCGCTCCTTCTCGATCTGGTTTGAGTCCATGACCCGTTCACCGTGGTCGGTGCGGGCATCGAGAGTGCCGGATTGCTGCAGGAGGCGGTCGACCAGCGTGGTCTTGCCGTGGTCAACGTGGGCGATAATTGCGATGTTCCGCAAGTTCTTGACATCGCTAGATTTATTCTGGTCTGACATTCGAATTCCGGGTTGTTATGTACACCAATATGTACACAAAAGTTTTCACGAGCGATCGCCGGGTAGCGCGCGTTTGTGTCACGCCATGACCGGTTTTAAAGAGGGGCATTGTACAGAGATTGATCAGAACTTAATGACGAATCGTCTAAGCATGAATCCGCCGCCGGATTCTTACGAGGATCAGAGGCCGCGAAACAAGTAACAACCTGCTAGGCTAAATGTCGATCACGCCCCTCGGCCAACGCCTGACTCCAGCAATCCAAGTCAGGCCTCAACCGAGGGGCTTTTCCGTTCCGAAGGCCTGCCACGGGGCCCGCACCGGGAAGGCCAACAGGTACTTGAAAAGAGCCTATCGTTCCAAAGAAAACACCCCGCTCGCGCGAGGAAGTCAGTTTGTTGTACCCATTGTGCGGGTTCGCCTTGGAAACACCCCCGCTCACGCGGGGAATTGCCTTGGCCTCGTTCCACTGCTTGCATTCCCAAGAAACACCCCCGCTCGCGCGGGGAGGTGAAGTGGTTCACTGATCTTGGACACCCCGATAGGTGGTAATTTGCCACCATGACCATGAGGTGTACCGAGATGGGACGACGACATTTCTCTCCGGAGTTCAAACTGGAAGCAGCCAGCCTG
>NZ_SWAW01000032.1:0-21152 GCF_005096345.1 Guyparkeria sp. SB14A
GGTCTTGCCAAGATCGATACCAAGCGTTTTGATAGACATAGGTCTGTTCCTCCTTCATCGCCGTTCGGTTGTTCCTCCAAACAGCGTAATAGGGTGGGAGCAGGCCATTCCATTAAAAAACCCCGCCGGGTGGCGGGGTTGTCGTTTCGGCAGTGCCGGGCGGCTGCCCGGCGAAGATCAGCGGATCTTCTGCTTGAGGCTGCCGGACTCGTAACGCTTGTACATTTCTTCCAGAGAGATCGGACGGATCTTGGAAGCCATGCCGGCCGAACCGAAGGCCTCGAAGCGCGCCTTGCAGATGGCCTGCATGCCGGCGGTCGCTTCCTTGAGGAACTTGCGCGGGTCGAAGTTGGACCGGTTCTCGGCCAGGTGCTTGCGAACGGCACCGGTGGACGCCATGCGCAGGTCGGTGTCGATGTTGACCTTGCGGACACCGTGCTTGATGCCTTCGACGATCTCTTCAACCGGCACGCCGTAGGTCTGACCCATGTCGCCGCCGTAGTTGTTGATGATCTCCAGCCAGTCTTCCGGCACCGAGGAGGAACCGTGCATGACGAGGTGGGTGTCCGGGATCCGCTCGTGGATCTCCTTGACGCGGTCGATACGCAGGATTTGGCCGGTCGGCTTCTGCGTGAACTTGTAGGCGCCGTGGCTGGTGCCGATGGCGATCGCCAGGGCGTCGACGTCGGTCTGCTTGACGAACTGGGCCGCTTCTTCCGGATCAGTCAGCAGCATGTCCATGTCCAGCTTGCCTTCCGCGCCGTGGCCGTCTTCCTCGCCCATCTCGCCGGTTTCCAGCGAGCCGAGGCAGCCGAGCTCACCTTCGACGGACACACCGCCGGAGTGAGCCATCTCGACGACCTTGGCGGTAACGCCGGCGTTGTACTCGTAGTCGGACGGGGTCTTCATGTCCGGCAGCAGGGAGCCGTCCATCATGACCGAGGAGAAGCCCGACTGGATCGCACGCAGGCAGACGCCCGGATCCGAACCGTGGTCCTGGTGCATGACGATCGGGATGTGCGGGTACATCTCGGTGGCCGCCTCGACGAGGTGGCGCAGGAACGGCTCGCCCGCGTACTTGCGAGCACCGGCAGAGCCCTGCAGGATCACCGGGCTGTCGACTTCGTCGGCAGCCTGCATGATCGCGTGGATCTGCTCCATGTTGTTGACGTTGAACGCCGGCATGCCATAGCTGTTCTCAGCGGCATGGTCCAGCAGCTGGCGAAGCGAAATGAGCGCCATAGTGCCTCTCCTCAAGTTGAAACGTAGTTGCGAAACTGCACGGGCTTCCGGGCGATTCGACCCGAAAACCGAAAATTCGATCAGCGCGACAGCATACCCAGCGCACCGGGATATGCAAAATCGCGCCGGGACACGGCCTCCGCGCGTCAGTCGACGGAGATCACGTCCCCGACCCGAACGATCTTCATCGCGTTCGTGCCGCCCATCTGACCCATCAGGTCACCCTTGGTGATGATCACGAGGTCCCCCTCGTCGAGCTTCTCCATCTGTTGGAGGCTCTCGATCACCATCCGGTTGACCTCGGCGTGATCCGTCGAGGGCACCGGGAAGTGCACCGCCTGCACGCCACGGTAGAGACCGACGCGACGCGCGGTTTCCTCCGAGCGGGTGAAGGTGTAGATCGGGATGTCGGTGTCGACCCGGGACATCCACAGCGGGGTGGCCCCCGACTCGGACAGGGCGACGATCGCCGCGACCGAGAGGTGGTTGGCCGTGTAGATGGCGGAATACGCGATCGCCTGGTCGATGCGTTCGAAGGGCACGTCCAGCGGCGGCGCGCTCTTCTTGGCCTCGATCTGGTACTCGGCACGGTGGCAGACCCGCGACATGGTCTCGACCACGCGCACCGGGTATTTGCCCGCGGCGGTCTCGGCCGAGAGCATCACCGCATCGGTACCGTCGAGCACCGCGTTGGCCACGTCGAACACCTCGGCCCGGGTCGGGATCGGGTTGTCGATCATGGTCTCCATCATCTGGGTCGCAGTGATGACGGGGCGGTTGAGCTCCTTGGCCATCTTGATGAAGGCCTTCTGCACCGCGGGCAGCTCGGCATCGCCGATCTCCACACCCAGATCGCCGCGCGCGATCATGATCGCGTCACTGGCCTGGATGATCTCCCGGATGCAGTCGACCGCCTCGGCACGTTCGATCTTGGACACGATGTGCGCGCGGCAGCCGGCCTCCTGCAACAGGCGACGGGCCTCATGGATGTCCTCCGCCGATCGCGGGAAGGACACGGCGATGTAGTCCACCCCGATCTGGGCGGCCGTCTTGATGTCAGCGCGATCCTTGTCGGTGATCGCCGGCGCGGACAGACCACCGCCCTGACGGTTGATCCCCTTGTTGTTCGACAGCGTGCCGCCGACGGCCACCGTCGTACGCACCTGGTTGCCCTGGACCTCGTCGACCTTCAGAACGATGCGGCCGTCATCGAGCAGCAGGATGTCGCCCGGGCGCGAGTCGGAGACCAGCGCCTTGTAGGTGATGCCGACCTTGGTCTCGTCACCGCTGTCCGGGTCGAGGTCGGCATCCAGCGTGAACGGGCTGCCCTGCTCGAGCTCGACCTTGCCGCTCTTGAAACGGTCGATGCGGATCTTCGGGCCCTGCAGGTCGCCGAGGATCGCGACGTAGCGCCCTTCGGCCGCCGCGGCCTCGCGCACCATGTCCGCCCGCCGCTGGTGGTCGGCCGCCTTGCCGTGCGAGAAGTTCATCCGCACGACATCGATGCCCGCCCGCACCAGGTTGGTGATGGTGGCCAGGTCGTCACTGGCCGGACCCAGCGTCGCGACGATCTTGGTCCGTCGCTGCGCCGGCAGATGATCGGTAGAGCCGTGCATGTTCGCCATCAGCCTTTCGCCCGCTCTTCGAGTATGGCGACCGCCGGCAGGGTCTTGCCCTCGAGGAATTCGAGGAATGCGCCGCCGGCCGTGGAGATGTAGCTCACCTTGTCGTAGATGTCGTACTTCTGGATCGCCGCGATGGTGTCACCGCCACCGGCCAGGGTGAACGCCTTGGTGTCGGCGATCGCCTGGGAGATGCGCTTGGTGCCGTCGCCGAACTGGTCGAACTCGAACACGCCCACCGGGCCGTTCCAGACGACGGTGCCGGCGTTCTCGATCACCTTGGCCAGGGCCTCGGCGCTCTCCGGACCGATGTCGAAGATCATGTCGTCGTCCGCCACGTCCTCGACGCGCTTCAAGACCGCCGGCTCGTTCTCGTCGAACCGCTTGCCGACGACCACGTCGGTCGGCAGCGGGATGTTGGCACCGTTGCTCTTGAGCTTGTCCATCAGGGCCTTGGCGGTCGGGACCAGGTCGTCCTCGCAGAGCGACTTGCCCACCCCGTGACCGGCGGCCTTGACGAAGGTGTTGGCGATGCCGCCGCCGACGATCAGCTGGTCGACCTTGGCGGCCAGTGCCTCGAGGACGGTCAGCTTGGTGGAGACCTTGGAGCCGCCGACGATCGCGACCATCGGGCGAGCCGGGTTGGCCAGCGCCTTGGTCAGCGCCTCGAGCTCTTCGGTCAGCAGGGTGCCGGCACAGGCGACCGGGGCGAACTTGGCCACACCGTGAGTGGAGGCCTGCGCGCGGTGCGCGGTGCCGAAGGCGTCCATGACGAAGACGTCGCACAGCGCGGCGTACTGCTTGGCCAGCGCCTCGTCGTCCTTCTTCTCGCCCTTGTTGAAGCGGACGTTCTCGAGCATGACGACTTCGCCGGCGCCCACCTCGACGTTCGCGCCAAGGTAGTCGCGTACCAGGCGCACCTCGCGGCCGAGCTTCTCGCCCAGGTCCTTGGCGACCGGCGCGAGCGAATCACCCTCGGAGAACTCGCCTTCGGTCGGACGACCCAGGTGCGAGGTGACCATCACGTGGGCGCCCTGGTCGAGCGCGGCCTTGATGGTCCCCAGCGAGGCGCTGATGCGCGCATCGGAGGTGACCTTGCCGTCCTTGACCGGCACGTTCAGGTCGGCGCGGATCAACACGCGCTTGCCGGCAAGATCGAGATCAGTCATGCGGATGACGTTCGCCATGGAAAACTCCTCAATGAGACAGATAAAAAGCGGTAAGGGTTGGGTGACTTCCGCGCAGTTCCCAGTCCTTACGGCTCCCGCTTGATGCGGAATGCAGGTGGAAAAACGGGTGGGAAAACCCACCCGTTCCGATCACTCGGTTTACTTGCCGACGTGCTGGACGACGCGCAGCATGTTGCAGGTGTAACCGAACTCGTTGTCGTACCAGGCGACGACCTTGACGAAGGTGTCGTCCAGGGCGATGCCGGCCTTGGCATCGAACACGGACGGTTCCGGGTGACCCCGGAAGTCGGTGGAAACGACCGCTTCCTCGGTGTAACCCAGCACGCCCTTGAGCTCACCCTCGGAGGCTTCCTTCATGGCGGCCTTGATGTCGTCCATGGAGGCGCCCTTCTCCAGCTCGGCGGTCAGGTCGACCACGGAGACGTCGGAGGTGGGGACGCGGAACGCCATGCCGGTCAGCTTGCCGTTCAGGGCCGGCAGGACCTTGCCCACGGCCTTGGCGGCACCGGTGGAGGACGGGATGATGTTCTCCAGGATGCCGCGACCGCCGCGCCAGTCTTTCTGGGACGGGCCGTCAACGGTCTTCTGGGTGGCGGTGGCGGCGTGAACGGTGCTCATCAGACCACGCTTGATGCCGAACTTGTCGTTCAGGACCTTGGCGACCGGCGCCAGGCAGTTGGTGGTGCAGGAGGCCGCGGAAACGATCGGCTGACCGGCGTAGTCGTTGTGGTTGACGCCGTAGACGAACATCGGGGTCGCGTCCTTGGACGGGGCCGACTGAACGACCTTCTTGGCGCCGGCGTCGATGTGCTTCTGGCAGGTTTCCTCGGTGAGGAACAGGCCGGTGGACTCGACGACGACGTCAACGTCCAGGTCGCCCCACTTGAGCTGAGACGGATCCTTCTCGGCGGTCAGACGGATCTTCTTGCCGTTGACGACCAGGTTGTTGCCTTCGACCGACACGTCGCCGTCGAAACGGCCGTGCACGGAATCGTACTTGAGCATGTACGCCAGGTACTCCGGCTCGAGCAGGTCGTTGATGCCAACGATTTCCAGCTCCGGGAATTCCTGGGTCGCCGCACGGAACACCATGCGACCGATACGACCGAAGCCGTTGATACCGACACGAATAGCCATGGGTTTTCTCCTAATCGATACGTGGATACAAATCAGTCAGGGCGCATGCGGTTGACGACACATGCGCCCGAAAACGGTTGATGCGACCGCGGATCAGCCCAGCTTGCGGGCTTCCTCGGCGACGCGATCGGCGGTGAAGCCGAAGTACTCGAACAGGTCACCGGCCGGGGCGGACTCGCCGAAGGTGTCCAGACCAAAGACCTTGCCCTGGCTGCCGACGTACTTGTACCAGCCCTGGGTGACACCGGCCTCGACGGCCATGCGGGCGGTCACGCCGCTCGGCAGTACGGATTCGCGGTAGGCCTCGTCCTGCGCCTCGAAGGCCTCGACGCAGGGCATGGAGACCACGCGGACCTTCTTGTCGGTCAGCTTCTCCGCCGCGTCCATTGCCAGGCCGACCTCGGAGCCGGTGGCGATCAGGATCAGGTCCGGTGTGCCGTCACAGTCCTTCAGGATGTAGCCGCCCTTCTCGATGTTGGCGATCTGCTCAGGCGTACGGGTCTGGTGCGGCAGCCCCTGGCGCGAGAAGACCAGCGAGGTCGGCGCGTCGCGACGGACGACCGCCTGCTTCCAGGCCACCGCGGTCTCGACCGCGTCACAGGGACGCCAGGTCTGCATACGCGGGATCAGGCGCATGGTAGCGATCTGCTCGACCGGCTGGTGGGTCGGGCCGTCTTCGCCCAGACCAATGGAGTCGTGGGTGTAGACGAAGATCGAGCCGATCTTCATCAGGCCGGCCATGCGCAGCGCGTTGCGGGCGTACTCGGAGAACATCAGGAAGGTGCCGGCGAACGGCAGCAGACCGCCGTGCAGGACCATGCCGTTCATGATGGCGCTCATGCCGAACTCGCGCACACCGTAGTGGATGTAGTTGGCATCCGACTCGGTGGCGGTCAGCGCGGTGCAGCCCTTCCAGGTGGTCAGGTTGGACGGCGCGAGGTCGGCCGAACCACCCACCAGTTCCGGCAGCATGTCGGCCAGACCGGTGATCACGGCCTGGGAAGCCTTGCGCGAGGCGACGCTCTCGCCCTTCGCATCGATCTCCTTGATCAGCGCGTCCATCTTGTCGTTGAAGTCGGCCGGCAGCTCGCCGTTCAGGCGACGCTTGAGCTCGGCGGCTTCGGCGGGATAAGCCTTCTCGTAGGCGGCAAAGGTCTCGTTCCACTCGGCCTCGGCCTTCGCACCCTTTTCGGTGGCGTCCCAGCCGGCGTAGACCTCGTCCGGGATGACGAACGGCTCGTGGTTCCAGCCGATGTTCTCGCGGGTGGCCTTGACCTCGGCATCGCCCAGGGCAGCGCCGTGGCAGTCGTGGGTACCGCAGAGGTTCGGCGCGCCAAAGCCGATGACGGTCTTGGTGCAGATCATGGTCGGCTTGTCGTTGACCGAACGAGCCTCGCGGATGGCCGCGTCGATGGCGTCGGCGTCGTGACCGTCGACGTCACGAACGACGTGCCAGCCGTAGGACTCGAAGCGCTTGGGCGTGTCGTCGGTAAACCAGCCCTCGACGTGACCGTCGATGGAGATGCCGTTGTCGTCGTAGAAGGCGACCAGCTTGCCCAGACCCAGGGTGCCCGCCAGCGAGCAGGCCTCATGGGAAATGCCCTCCATCAGGCAGCCATCCCCCAGGAAGCAATAGGTGTAGTGATCGACGACCTTGTGGCCCGGCTTGTTGAACTGACCGGCGAGCATCTTCTCGGCGATCGCCATGCCCACGGCATTGGTGAGACCCTGGCCCAGCGGGCCGGTAGTGGTCTCGACGCCCGGGGTGTAGCCGTATTCCGGGTGACCCGGGGTCTTGGAGTGCAGCTGACGGAAGTTCTTCAGCTCTTCCATCGGCAGCTCGTAGCCGGTCAGGTGGAGCAGAGAGTAAATCAGCATCGAGCCGTGACCGTTGGAGAGCACGAAACGGTCGCGGTTCGGCCATTCCGGGTTCTTCGGGTTGTGGTGCATGTAGTCGTTCCACAGCACCTCGGCGATGTCCGCCATGCCCATGGGGGCACCCGGGTGACCCGAATTCGCCTTCTGAACGGCGTCCATGCTCAACGCGCGAATCGCGTTGGCAAGCTCTCTACGTGTCGACATAAAACACTCCAAAGGGTTGAAAAAGAAGCGGTTCTGGGCGCCGTGTGCAATACGCACGCAGACGACGGCGCCTGGCCTTGAGGCAGGCGCGGAAGTTGCGCGACATTGTCCCCAAAACCCTCACGCAAGGCAACCACCCTGTTTTTCAAACACTTAGGGCAGCCAGCCTTTCGCCACAGGCGGGCGCGCAGCGCCGGCCGATCAGGCCTCGCGCCACTTGATCGAGCAGCCCATCGACGGCACTTGCTCCTCCGGACCGCGACCGGTTTCGGCGACCTGCGTCATCGCCTCGAACAGCTCGCGCGGGGCATCCGGCTCGGCCTCCTTGCGCGAGGCATCCAGCCGGCCGCGGTACTGCAGCTCGAGGTCCGCGTTGTAACCGAAGAAGTCCGGCGTGCAGACGGCGCCATAGGCCTTGGCGACCGACTGGGATTCATCGATCAGATAAGGGAAGGGGAACTTGTGGGCCTCGGCGACGCGCTTCATGTTCTCGGGCGAGTCTTCCGGGTAGTCGGTCGGGTCGTTGGACATGATCGCGACGGTATTCACGCCCAGTCCCTTGAGCTCGCGGGCATCGCGCACGATGCGGTCAAGGACCGCCTTGACGTAAGGACAATGGTTGCAGATGAACATCACCAGCGTGCCCTTCTCACCCTGCACGTCACTCAGGCGCCAGATGCGCCCCTCGACGTCCGGCAGGGCGAAATCCACGGCGGGCCGACCAAAATCGCAGACTGGGGTTTCCGTGCGAGCCATGGGCAAACCTCCTTAAAATGATCACGGGGAGAAAAGCAACAAGCGATAGCGGGTGTCGCGAGCCCGCCAGTCTCGCACGACACGCCCGCCGGCCGGCAAGCCGCTGCCGGTGTTCCGCGCTGGCCCCGTGGGTCCGCTCGCCGCCTCGAGGCCAACTGTGATATTTTTCCTTCCGATTTTGAATGACCGCCACGTCGCCGGTGGCGACGTTGCAGGCCACCCCTGCCGCACAGGACATACCGACTGCAGGCACCACAGGCAAACCGGCAACAGATCGGTTGCGCAAAAACATAATAAAGACAACCAAGCCATCGCCAAGGATCAGGAGAGCCCCGCCCATGCATGCGTCGACGCGCCCCGCAAACGCCGCCACCCCCGCCACTCAACGACAGGGTCAGGCCTCGCGCCTGCTCGCGCTGCTCGCCGGGGCGGCCACGCTGCTGGCCTCCGCATTCCCCGCCACCGCCGAGGACAGCCTGAAGATGGCGATCGCCCCGTTCCTGCCGGAGGCGGAGCTGAACGAGGCCTACGCCCCGGTGGCCGACTACCTGAGTCGTCGCCTGGGCGAGACCGTGGAACTCCAGCTGTTCCCCAACTACCTCTCGTTCTGGGAGGCGACCCGCGGCGGATCGGACTTCGACATCGCGCTCGACGCCGCCCCCGTGACCGATTTCCGCGTCCAGCGCCAGAACTGGCAGGTCATCGCGCGCTTTGACGGCGAGGTGACCCAATCGCTGGTCACCCGCGAGGACGACCTGATCCTGTCGCCCAAGGAGCTGGTGAACAAACGCGTCGCGGTCCAACCGTCCCCTTCCGTCGGCGCACTGGTGCTCTACCAGCTCTTCCCCAACCCGGTGCAGCAGCCGGTCCTCGTCTTTGAGCGCACCAACCGCGACGTCGCCACCGCGGTGATCGAAGGCAAGGCCAAGGCGGGCGTCATCCCCACGCCACTCGTGGGCGGCTACCCGGGCCTGTACCCGGTGATCACCACTGAACCGCTGCCGTTCCTGGGCTTCTCGGTCTCGCCGGAACTCAACAAGCGTACCCGCGACGCCCTGCAACAGGCGCTGCTGTCGTTCGCCGAGACCGAGGAGGGCCAGCGCATCCTCGAGGAACAGCAGCTGACCGACATCGTGCCGGCAACCAACCGCTACTACGCGGGCAACGCGGAGCTGCTGGTCGGCACCTACGGCTACTAAGACCTCCGCAGCTGAACCCGGGTCACATAACCCGGACTGCTGAACCTCGGGGCAAGCTGTGCCATGATTGCGCCCGCCGGGCGGCATGACCCTGTCCGGCGGCCACGATTCGACCGCCCCAACCGCACGCAAAAGAGGCCTGCACGCCATGAGCGCAAACGCCGTCAAGCGCCACCTGTTCACCTCCGAGTCCGTCTCCAAGGGCCACCCGGACAAGATCGCCGACCAGATCAGCGACGCGATCCTTGACGCGATTCTGAAACAGGACCCGTCGGCCCGCGTCGCCTGCGAGGCGCTGGTGAAGACCGGCTTCGTCGTGCTCGCCGGCGAGGTGACCACCTCGGCGTGGGTGGACGTCGATGAGCTGGTGCGCGAGGTGATCGTCGACATTGGCTACACCAGCTCGGAGCTCGGTTTCGACGGCCACACCTGCGGCGTGCTCAACGCGATCGGCAAGCAATCCTCCGACATCGCCCAGGGGGTCGACCGCGAGGATGCGGCCAACCAGGGCGCCGGCGACCAGGGCCTGATGTTCGGCTACGCGACCAACGAGACCGACGTGCTCATGCCCGCGCCCATCACCTACGCCCACCGACTGGTCCAGCGCCAGTCGGAGGTGCGCGAGGCCGGCACCCTGCCGTGGCTGCGCCCGGACGCGAAATCGCAGGTGACCTTCCGCTACGAGGACGGCGTGCCGGTGGGCATCGACGCGGTCGTGCTCTCCACGCAGCACAACCCGGACATCGCCCAGTCGGACCTGCACGAGGCGGTGATGGAGGAGATCATCAAGCCGACGCTGCCGGCCGAGTGGCTCGATCGGCACACCAAGTACCACATCAACCCCACCGGCCAGTTCATCATCGGCGGCCCGGTGGGCGACTGCGGCCTGACCGGGCGGAAGATCATCGTCGACACCTACGGCGGCATGGCCCGCCACGGCGGCGGCGCCTTCTCCGGCAAGGACCCCTCCAAGGTCGACCGCTCGGCCGCCTACGCCGGCCGCTATGTCGCCAAGAACATCGTCGCCGCCGGCCTGGCCGACCGCTGCGAGATCCAGATCTCCTACGCCATCGGCGTGGCCGAGCCGACCTCGATCTCGGTCGACACCTTCGGCACCGGCCATATCGCCGACGAACGCATCACCGATCTCGTGCGCGAACACTTCGATCTGCGCCCCTACGGCATCCTGCAGATGCTCGACCTGATCCGACCGATCTACCGCAAGACCGCCGTCGGCGGCCACTTCGGTCGCGAGGAACCGGAGTTCAGCTGGGAGCGCACCGATCGAGCCGACGCACTGCGGGCCGACGCCGGCCTGTAAGGCATCGGCGCGACTCCCCGTGCAGACCGTCCCGCGGGCGGTTATAATCCGCGACTGATTTTCCCGCCCCGACCGAGGAGCGCTGCAATCCACCGCCAGGTGGGTCAGGCTCGGCCGGGGCGCGGCGGTCGGGGCATTCGCCCCGGCCACCCGATCAACGGCGCTCTTGAGAACCCGGCCCACCGGGTTCGCTTTCAAGCCTCGACTTGAACAAGAGCCGCACGACACGCCCTCTCGTTCAGGTCGATACCCATCGAAAGAATCGACGAGGACGCTGACCGTGAATGCCGTAACCAAGCCGCAAGCCTTCAACGACTACAAGGTCGCCGACATCACGCTGGCCGACTGGGGTCGCCGCGAGATCCGCATCGCCGAGCGCGAGATGCCGGCCCTGATCAAGATCCGCGAGAAGTACCGCGCCGAGCAGCCGCTCGCCGGGGCGCGCATCGCCGGCTGTATCCACATGACCATCCAGACCGCGGTGCTGATCGAGACGCTCACCGCGCTCGGCGCCGAGGTGCGCTGGTCGTCGTGCAACATCTTCTCCACCCAGGACCACGCCGCGGCCGCCATCGCCGCCGCCGGCATCCCGGTATTCGCCTGGAAGGGCGAGACCGAGGAGGAGTACTGGTGGTGCGTCGAGCAGACCATCCAGGGACCGGGCGATGCCAACGAGGCCTGGACGCCCAACCTGCTCCTGGACGACGGCGGCGACCTCACCGGCCTGATGCACGAGAAGTACCCCAACCTGCTCGAGGGCATCCACGGCGTTTCCGAGGAGACCACTACCGGCGTCCACCGCCTGCTCGAGATGCTGGCCGAGGGTTCGCTCAAGATCCCGGCGATCAACGTCAACGACGCGGTCACCAAGTCGAAGAACGACAACAAGTACGGCTGCCGCCATTCGCTCTCGGACGCGATCAAGCGCGCTACCGACCACCTGCTGTCGGGCAAGCAGGCGCTGGTGGTCGGCTATGGCGACGTGGGCAAGGGCTCGGCCGCCTCGCTGCGCCAGGAAGGCATGATCGTCAAGGTCACCGAGATCGACCCGATCTGCGCCATGCAGGCGGCGATGGACGGCTTCGAGGTGGTCTCGCCCTATCGCGACGGCGTCAACACCGGCGATGACGCCGGCATCAATGCCGAGCTGCTGGGCAAGATCGACTTGATCGTGACCACCACCGGCAACGTCAACGTCTGCGACGCGCCCATGCTGCGCGCCCTGAAAAACGGCGCGGTGGTCTGCAACATCGGCCACTTCGACAACGAGATCGACACCGCCTACATGCGCAAGAACTGGGCCTGGGAGGAGATCAAGCCGCAGGTGCACAAGGTCTACCGCGAAGCAACCGCCGGCGGCGACTTCGACCCGGACAGCGAGAACTACCTGATCCTGCTCTCCGAGGGCCGCCTGGTGAACCTGGGCAACGCCACCGGCCACCCCAGCCGGATCATGGACGGCTCGTTCGCCAACCAGGTGCTCGCCCAGATCCACCTCTACCAGGACCGCTTCGCCGAGCTGCCGGCCGAGAAAAAGCAGGAGGCGCTGCGGGTCGAGGTGCTGCCCAAGCAGCTCGACGAGGAGGTCGCCCGCTACATGGTCGAAGGCTTCGGCGGCGTGCTCACCCGCATGACCGACGAGCAGGCGAAATACCTGGGCGTGCCCGCCGAGGGCCCGTTCAAGCCGGACGCCTATCGTTACTGATCCGGCCCGCCATGCCGGCCCGGGCGCTGCGCTCCCGGGCCCACCGTTCATTTCCCGGAGGAATCATGTCCATCCCGGTTTCCTGCGAATTCTTTCCGCCGAAGTCCGACGAGGGCGAGGCGAAACTGCGCGAGGTCTACCAGACCCTCGCCCGCGATATCCGCCCCGAGTACTTCTCGGTGACCTTCGGCGCCGGCGGCTCGACCCAGACGCGCACCTTCGAGACCGTCCGCGAGATCCAGCGCGACTCGGGCGTGCCGGCCGCCCCGCACCTGTCCTGCATCGGCTCCTCGCGCGAGGGGATCGCCGCGATCCTCGACGACTACCGCGAACAGGACATCCGTCGCATCGTCGCCCTGCGCGGCGATCTGCCCAGCGGGATGCAGGACCCGGGCGATTTTCGCTACGCCAACGAACTGGTCGCCTTCATCCGCGAGCACAGCGGCGACTGGTTCCACGTCGAGGTGGCCGCCTACCCGGAGATCCACCCGCAGGCGCCCAACGCCGAGGCGGATCTCGCCAACTTCAAGCGCAAGGTCGACGCCGGCGCGGATGCGGCGATCACGCAGTACTTCTACTCGATCGAGGCCTACCGGCGCTTTCTCGACGACTGCGAGCGGCTGAACATCGACGTGCCGATCGTCCCGGGCGTGATGCCGATCACCAACTACCAGCAGCTCGCGCGGTTCTCCGACATGTGCGGCGCCGATATCCCGCGCTGGCTGAGAAAGCGGCTGGAGGGGTTCGGTGACGACCTCGAGGGCTTGCGTGCCTTCGGCCATGACGTGGTCACCGACCTGTGCCGCGAACTGGTCGACGCGGGCGCGCCGGGCATCCACTTCTATGCCATGAATCGCTCGGGGCCGGTGATCCGCCTGTGCGAGGACGCCGGCCTGATCGGCGACTGACCCGCGGCCCGCCGGCGAGACGTTATACTCCCGCCCCATGAGCGACCCGACCCCGCGCAAGCACATCTGGATCGAACCGGCCGACGAGGCGGCGGCGCGCGCGGCCCGAGCGGCCGGCGCCACCGCCCTGGTCACGCCCGAGGGCACCGATACGGCGGGATTGCCGCGCGTCGGCGCGAACGGCGATCGGCAGGAAGGCCGCGACTTCGAGCGCTACCGCATCGAGCGGGAGGCCGACGAGGAAGCGGTTCGCCGCGATCGGCTCGCCGTGATCGAGCCGGCCGAATGGACCATCATCCCGGCCGAGAACCTGATCGCCCGTGGCGTCGACGTGATCCAGGTGGTCGACACCGCCGAGCAGGCCAAACTCGCCCTGACCATCATGGAACAGGGCGTGGCCGGCATCTGGCTGCGCCATGCCGACGTCGCCACCGTCGAGGCGCTCGGGCGCGTGCTCGACGAACTCCAGCCGCCCCCGGTCGCCCTGACCGAGGCGCGCATCACCGCGATCACCCCGGTGGGCATGGGCGACCGCAGCTGCCTCGACCTGATCGGCGAGCTCGCCCCCGGCGAGGGCCTGCTGGTGGGCAGCTTCAACCACGCCCGCTTTCTCGTGCACAGCGAGAACGTCGACAACCCGCACTGCGCCGCCCGCCCGTTCCGCGTGAATGCCGGCGCGATCCACGGCTACGTCGTTACCCCGGGCGATCGCATCCGCTACCTGGCCGAGATGGCCAGCGGCGATCCGGCCCTGGTGGTGGGCGCCGACGGGCAGACCCGCACGCTGGCCGTCGGCCGCAACAAGATCGAGCGCCGACCGATGGTGCAGGTCGAGGCGGTCGACGACGAGGGCACGACGATCTCCGCCATCCTGCAGCACGCCGAGACCATCCGCCTGGTGACCGCGCAAGGCACCGCGGTGAGCGTGCTCGATCTCACGCCCGGCGATCGGGTGCGCGTCTCGCTGGCCGAGCGCGGCGGACGGCACTTCGGTCGCCGGGTCGACGAAACCATTCTCGAACGGTAATCCCCAGGAGACCCCGGCATGACCCGCAACCAGGACTGGCAACGCCGCGACCTGAACGTCCTCTGGCACCCCTGCACCCAGATGAAGGACCACGAGTCCATCCCGCTGGTCCCCGTCGACCGCGGCGAGGGGCCGTGGCTGGTCGACTTCGACGGCCGGCGCTACCTCGACATCATCAGCTCGTGGTGGGTCAATATCTTCGGCCACGCCAACCCGTTCATCAACGAGCGCATCAAGGCGCAGGTCGACAAGCTCGAACACGTCATCCTCGCCGGCTTCTCGCACGCCCCGGTGGTTGAGCTGTCCGAGCGGTTGGTGGAGATTACGCCCTCCGGTCTCGACCGGGCCTTCTACGCCGACAACGGTTCGTCCGGGGTCGAGGTGGCGCTGAAGATGAGCTACCACTACTGGCGCAACAGCGGCCGACCCGAGAAGAGCGAGTTCGTCACCGTGGCCAACAGCTACCACGGCGAAACGCTCGGCACGCTCTCGGTCGGTGACGTCGGCCTGTACAAGGACACCTACGGCCCGCTGCTGCGCGCCACCGCCACGGCGCCCTCGCCGGCCTGCCGCCAGGACCGGGGCGACTGCCGCGAGCGCGCCGCGGAGGCACTCGACGGCATGCGACGGATCCTCGAGGCGCAGGCCGATCGCACCGCCGCGGTGATCGTCGAGCCGCTGGTCCAGTGCGCCGCGGGCATGCTGATGCACCACCCGGATTACATCCGCGGGCTGCGCATGCTCTGCGACGAGTTCGACGTGCACCTGATCGCCGACGAGATCGCGGTGGGCTTCGGCCGTACCGGCACGCTGTTCGCCTGCGAGCAGGCCGACATCACGCCCGACTTCATGTGCCTGTCCAAGGGGCTGACCGCCGGCTATCTGCCGCTGGCCGCCGTGCTCACCAGCGACACGGTCTACCAGGCGTTCTACGACGACTACAACAGCATGCGGGCCTTCCTGCACAGCCACAGCTTCACCGGCAACCCGCTCGCCTGCGCGGCTGCACTCGCCACCCTCGACCTGTTCGAGCGCGACGACGTCATCAACGCCAACCACAAGGCCCAGACAATCATGGACGGCCACCTGGCGGAGCTGGCCAAGCTGCCGCACATCACCAACGTGCGCCGCACCGGCATGATCGCGGCGATGGACCTGGTCGACCCGGCGACCGGCGAGCCGTTCCCCTCCGAGGAACGCCGCGGCGTGCGCGCCTACCAGCACGCCCTGGAACACGAACTGCTGCTGCGCCCGCTGGGCAACACGCTCTACTGGATGCCGCCCTACGTGCTGGACGAGGACGACTACCGGCACGTGTTCGAGGTCACGCGCGACGCCAGCCACGCGGCGGTACGCTGACGACATGCGCGTCCGCCGGGTCTTCGTCGACGACGCGCTTCAGGACGGGCGGGACATCGATCTGCCGGCCGAGACCGTCAATTACCTGCGCAACGTGCTGCGCCTGAAAGATGGCCAGCCGCTGGAGCTGTTCAACGGTCGGGGTCGGCGGGCCAGCGGGCTACTGTCACTGGCCCGCCGCGAGGCGCGCGTGCGGATCGAGGCAAGCGAACCGAGCCCGACCGAATCGGTGGTGCCGATCACGCTGCTGGCCGCCCTGGCCAAGGGCGAGAAGATGGAGCTGGTGATCCAGAAGGCCGTCGAGCTCGGGGTAACCACCATCGCGCCGGTGGAGACCGAACGTAGCGTGCTCGAGCTCAAGGGCGCGCGCGCCGAGAAGCGCATCGCCCGCTGGCGCCAGATCATGATCAATGCCTGCGAGCAATGCGGCCGCGACACCCTGCCCGAGATCGAGCCGATCCGATCGCTGCCCGACGCGCTGGCGACCACCGACTCCCCGCTACGGCTGGTGCTCGACCCGCGCGCCGCAAGACCGTTGACCGAACTGCGCGATCAGCCTCGACCCGAGGGCGTCGCGCTGCTGGTGGGCCCCGAGGGCGGATTGACGGAAGACGAGGTGGCGACGGCGGTCGGCCACGGCTTTCGCGCCCTGACCCTGGGGCCGCGGGTGCTGCGCGCGGAGACCGCGGCGATCACCGGTGTCGCGATACTGCAGTATCAGTGGGGAGACCTCGGCTGACGAGGTCAGAGGTTAGGGGTCAGGAATCGGCCTTGTCGGGCCGGAAGCCCGAGCTGATCGGGTAGCGACGGTCGCGGCCGAAGGCCCGACGGCTGATGCGCACGCCCGGAGGCGCCTGGCGACGCTTGTACTCGTTGACCAGGATCAGACCCACCACCCGACGCACCACCGCCTCGTCGAGCCCCATCGCCACGATTTCCTCGATGCTGCAATCGCGCTCGACGAAGGCCTCGATGATGCGGTCAAGGTCCTCGTAGGGTGGCAGCGAATCGGAATCCTTCTGGTCGGCGCGCAGCTCGGCGGACGGTTCGCGGGTAATGACCCGTTCCGGCACCGCGTCCAGTTCCGGACGCACGGTGCCACCCAGCGTGTTGCGGTAGCGCGCGAGTTCGTAGACCACCGTCTTGGGCACGTCCTTGATCGGCGCGAAGCCGCCGGCCATGTCGCCGTAGAGCGTGGCGTAACCGACGGCCAGTTCGGACTTGTTGCCGGTGGTCAGCAGCAGCCGGCCGAACTTGTTCGACAGCGCCATCAGGATCACGCCGCGGCCACGGGCCTGCAGGTTTTCCTCGGTGACGTCCTCGGCCAACCCCGCGAACAGCGGCGAGAGCGTATCGCGGAAGGATTCGAAGATCGGCTCGATCGAAATGGTCTCGCAGCGCACGCCCAGTGCCTCGCACTGTAGCTCGGCATCCTCGAGACTCATCGGCGAGGTGTAGCGCGAGGGCATGCGCACCGCGAGCACGTTGTCCGCGCCCAGGGCGTCGACCGCGAGCGCCAGCACGAGCGACGAGTCGATCCCGCCCGACAGCCCCAGCACCACGCCGGAAAACCCGTTCTTGCGCACGTAATCACGGATACCCGTGGTTAGTGCCCGGTAGATCTCCGCCTCGCCCTGCTGCCATTCGTGGCTGGGTCCGTGCGCCAGCACTTCGCCGTCCGGTGACACCTCGGTCCAGCCGATGCTCTCGGCAAAGCCGGGCAGGTGCATGTGATTGCCGGTCGGGCAGGAGACGAACGAGCGGCCATCGAAGACCAGCTCGTCTTGGCCGCCGACCAGGTTGACGTAGATGATCGCGCAGCCGCTCGAGTGGACACGCTCGGCGATCTGCGCCTCGCGCTCCCGGGTCTTCTGTCGATGAAACGGCGAGGCGTTGAGCACGCAGATCACGCGAGCGCCGGCTCCCGCCGTCTCTTCGATCGGCCCCTCGCGCCAGGCATCCTCGCAGATCACCACCCCGACCGGGACGCCATCGACGTCAGCGACCAGCGGGGACGTGCCCTTGCGGAAATAGCGCTTCTCGTCGAACACCCCGTAGTTGGGCAGCGCACGCTTGGCGTAACGGGCGACGATCTGCCCGTTATCGATCAACACCGCCTGGTTCTGGAGAAAACCCTCGGCGTCGCGTCCTGGCGTACCGATCAGCACCGCCGTGTCCCCGACCTGATCGGCGATGCGCACCAGCTGTGCCTCGCAGGAGTCGACGAAATCCCGGCGCAGCAAGAGGTCTTCGGGCGGATAGCCGGAAATGGTGAGCTCGGGGAAGACGACCAGCCGGGCGTCGACCTCCTTGCGGGCGCGCGCGACCAGTTCGATCACGCGCGAGGCGTTGGCGTGACAATCGCCGACCCGGGTGTTGATCTGGGCCAGCGCGATACGCAGGCCGTCGACCTCGCGTTCCTCGATGCGATTGAGTTGGTCAGTCACGATGCGCTCATGCCCTCGGACCGATTCTCAAGCACCCGCGCGGCCGTCACACCCAGTTCGGCCGGGCTTCCCACGACGTGGACGCCCGCGGCACGCAAGGCCTCGCATTTCGCCGCGGCCGTGCCCTTGCCCCCGGCGATCACGGCCCCGGCGTGCCCCATGCGTTTGCCGGCCGGGGCGGTCGCGCCAGCGATATAGGCCACCACCGGCTTGGGGTAGCCCTGGCGGATGAACTCGGCGGCCGCCTCCTCGGCGCCACCGCCGATCTCGCCCACCATCAGCACCAGTTCGGTCTGCGGATCATCGGCAAAGCGCGACAGGCAATCGATGAAATCCAGCCCGCCGACGGGGTCACCGCCGATGCCCACGCAGGTGCTCTGACCCAGTCCGGCCGCCGTGGTCTGCGCCACGGCCTCGTAGGTCAGCGTGCCGGAGCGCGAGACGATACCGACACGTCCCTTCTGGTGAATCGCACCCGGCATGATGCCGATCTTGCATCCATCCGGCGTGATCAGCCCCGGGCAGTTGGGTCCGATCAGGCAGGCATCCGGGTAATCCTGCGCCAGTACCGCCTTGACCTTGAGCATGTCGATTACGGGGATGCCCTCGGTAATGCAGGCGATCACCTCGATCCCCGCAGCGGCCGCCTCCAGGATCGAATCGGCAGCAAATGGGGCGGGCACGTAGATCATGCTCGCCGTGGCACCGGTCTCGCGTACCGCGTCGGCAACCGTGTCGAACACCGGCAGGCCCAGGTGCGTCTGACCGCCCTTGCCGGGGGTCACGCCCCCGACCAGCCGGGTGCCGTAGGCAAGCGCCTGTTCGGAGTGGAAGGTGCCCTGCTTGCCGGTGAAGCCCTGGCAAATCACGCGGGTGGATTCGTCGACCAGAATGCTCATCGGGCAGCCTCCCGGCTCTTGTTGGCGAGTTCCACGGCGCGACCGGCGGCCGCGGCGAGGTCATCCTCGGCGGTCAGGGCCAGGCCGGACTCGGCCAGCATGCGCCGCCCCTGCTCGGCGTTGGTACCGGCCAGGCGCACGACGGTGGGCACGTCCAGCGCGACCTCGCGCGCGGCCTCGAGGATGCCCTCGGCGATCAGGTCGCAGCGCACGATGCCCCCGAAGATATTGACCAGGATGGCCTCGACGCGCGGGTTTTCCAGGATCAGCTTGAACGCCTCGGTCACCTTGGCCGCGGATGTGCCGCCGCCGACATCCAGGAAGTTGGCCGGCATGCCACCGGCGTGCTGGATCAGGTCCATGGTTGCCATGGCAAGGCCGGCGCCGTTGACCATGCAGGCGATGTTGCCGTCGAGCGAAACGTAGTTCAGACCATGATCGATCGCCTTGCGCTCGGCCGGGTCTTCCTGGGCCACGTCGCGCTGCTGCCACCAGTCGGCCTGACGATAGCCGGCGTTGTCGTCCAGCGAGACCTTGGCATCGACCACGGCCAGATCGCCTCCCTCGACACGCGCCAGGGGGTTGATCTCGATCAGCGCCGCGTCGCGTTCGACGAACGCGCGATAGAGCTTGAGCGCCAGCCCGACGAACGCCTTTACCTGCGGTCCTTCCAGACCGAGGGCGAAGGCCAGGTCACGCGCTTGGTAGGCAGCCAGGCCGACCGTCGGGTTGACCACGGCGCGGAAGATCGCCTCGGGGTGGGATGCCGCGACGGCCTCGATGTCCATGCCGCCTTGCGGGGAGCCGATCATCACGACGCGCTGCAACGCGCGGTCGACCGTCACCGCCAGATAGTACTCGTGTTCGATCTTGGCGGCCGGTTCGACCAGCACGGCATCCACCGGCAGCCCCGCCGGGCCGGTCTGCCCGGTGACCAGCCGCGTGCCGATCAACGCATCAGCGGCCTCGACCACCTCATCGCCGGACGCCACCAACCGCACGCCACCGGCCTTGCCACGCGCGCCGCTGTGCACCTGCGCCTTGACGACCCAGCGGCCCGTCTCGCTGCTCGGCAATGCCGTCGCAACCTGCTTGGCACTCGCCTGCTTGAGCAGCAGGTTGGGAGGCACGTCGATGCCGACTTCCGATAGTAGCGACTTGGCCTGGTATTCATGCAGGTTCATGGTGTGGCCATTCCGAGGATCAAGGGTGTAAAAGGCGTCATTGTCGCGCACCAACGCGCCATTGTCATGCCCATCCCCGCATCCATTCCGTGCCCAGCCAGCAAGAAAAAGCCCCGGCAAAACCGGGGCAACGAGTCACTCAGGGGAGAAACCGAAACGAGAGGATCAGTCGGGTCGCACCAGGACGTGGGGTCGCAGGCGTTGAACCGTCCTCGGCCCGAGCCCCCAGACGGAGTCAAGCTCGTCGATGGATTCAAAGCCGCCCACCGTCTGGCGATGGAGGACGATTCGTTCGGCCTGGACCGGGCCAACGCCTTGCACGTCGGCAAGCTCTCCCACCGACGCCTCGTTCAGATCGAGTACGGCCGCCTGAACCGGCACGACCCCGACCACTAGCAAGGCACAAACGACACCGGCCATTACCGACTGCTGCAACACCGACCACCTCTTTATGGAGAACCAGCCGGAAGCGTATGCCTGACGCGCGAGCGAGACTATGGGCAAAGTCAGCAATCAACGTAGGAATCGACCTTTTCTCTTGTACGCCGATTCCTACAAATCCAACCATGCCACGGCCATGCCTCGCCAAGTGGCGGGAGACACAATGGACGCGTTGGACCTGGCCGCACCGCAACGGTTGCCTAGACTTTCAGGGGCCCAAACATCGGCCCAGTCCAAGTCGGCCGATCCGCGCCACACCGCCGAGGAGAGTAGCCGACGCCGGAAACACGCCACAAACGAAAAACCCCGTCGAGCATGGGCTGGGACGGGGTTATTCGGAATGCGGAGCCTGGCGTTGACCGACTTCCCATGGGGGCGAACGAGGACCGGGTGTCCAGTGGACCGCCGCAGTCGACGTGAACGCCGCTGCCGACGGGCTGCGGCAGAGAGCCCGAAAGGGCTTCCCCAGAACGGAGAAGCCCCCGCAACCTGACGGTTACGGGGGCCTCTAAATGGGGAGCCTGGCGTTGACCTACTTTCACATGGGGAAGCCCCACACTATCATCGGCGATGCGGCGTTTCACTGCTGTGTTCGGGATGGGAACAGGTGGTTCCACCGCTCTATGGACGCCA
>NZ_SWAW01000033.1:0-20885 GCF_005096345.1 Guyparkeria sp. SB14A
GAGGTC
Organism: Guyparkeria sp. SB14A; assembly: GCF_005096345.1. Taxonomy (NCBI): domain Bacteria; kingdom Pseudomonadati; phylum Pseudomonadota; class Gammaproteobacteria; order Chromatiales; family Thioalkalibacteraceae; genus Guyparkeria; species Guyparkeria sp. SB14A. The sequence goes on from NZ_SWAW01000033.1 coordinate 7, forward strand.
TTGCCAAGATCGATGCCGAGCGTTGCAATGGACATAGGTCTGTTCCTCCTCTGTTGCTGAATGGGTTTGTTCCTCCAAACAGCGTAATAGGGTGGGAGCAGGCCATTCCATTAAAAAAGGCGCTCACGAGCCGGGGGTTCCCCGGTTGCGTGAGCGCCGTTGCTCGATCGGATTGGTTGCCTCACCGCCATTGGTGAGACCTGCTTGGTTCAAAGCATGGGTCGTGCCACTTTTTCTTTTCCAAATAGAACAGTGGGTTATGAAAATCACCGCCCGATGCGGCGGGGGGAAGTGCCCCGTTTGGGGTCACGTGGCTCGCCATCTTGGTGCAATCAGGGCTCGTCTGATCGGGGCGGGTCGAACGTCTGGCCGTCGATCAGGCGGTCGGCGCCCAGCGGGAATCCACCGGCGTCCCGCCATCCCTGCGAGTGAATGCCCTCGGGCTTGCCGCGAGCGCTCGGCAGCGCCTGGCCGAGGTCCCGCATCAGGTCGCGATAGGGGCGGTCGTCGTAGACCTCGGCGGCCAGGCGGGCCAGTGGAACCAATCCGGTGGCATCTTCAAGCGGCCCACCGGCGAGATCGCCGTTCACGCGCATCCGTTCGAGCATCCACCAGGCCTGCGACCACCAGGGATAGTTCGCCGCGTGGCGATGAAAGACGGTGAAGTCCGGGCATTCGACGATCGGCTCGTCCCGGCCCATTCGCAGGCGACCGGCAAGGGCCGGGGCGATGGCTTCTTCCGGGACGTCGATCACGTGTGCCTCGGCGATCAGTCGGGCTGCCTCGAGGCGATGCGCCGGTTCGTCCAGCCAGGCGCAGGCCTCGTAGAGTGCCGCCATCAGGGCCTTGAGCGTTTGTGGGTGCGCTGCCGCCCAGTCGCGGGTGACGCCGAGCACCTTCTCGGGGCTGTTGTTCCAGATCTCGTAGCCGGTGATCGCGATGTGTCCCACCCCTTCCTGGACGGCTAGGGTGTTCCACGGCTCGCCGACGCAGAACCCGTCGATGTGGCCCTGGTCGAGGTTGGCGACCATCTGCGGCGGCGGGATCACCACGATGCGCACGTCGCGATCCGGGTCGATCCCGTGGTGGCCGAGCCACAGGTGCAGTTGTAGCGTGTGCATGGAGTAGGGGAAGACCGTGGCGAAGGTGCGCTTGGGACGGCCCTCGGCCTGCTCGCGGCCAACGAGTCGCTTGAGCGCCCGTCCGATAGCCGGCTCGTCGCTGCTGCCGGCCTGCTCGAGCAGCTCGCGGTGAAGGCCCGCGGCAAGCGTGATCGCGTTGCCGTTGAGGCTGAGCACTAACGGGGCAAGCATCGGCTTGGTGACCGAGCCCAATCCGGCGCTGCAGGCCAGCGGCATCGGCGCGAGCATCTGCGCGCCGTCGAACTCGCCGACGATCACCCGGTCGCGGATGTTTGCCCAGGAGACTTCGCGCCTGAGCTCGACGTCGAGCCCCCAGCGTTCGAACAGGCCGCGCTCGCGGGCGAGGATCAGCGGGGCGCAGTCGGTCAGCGGGATGAACCCGAGCGTGAGCCGGGTCTTCTCGGGGTGGTAGTCGGGCCGTTGATCGGGGGTCTCGCTTGCGTGCATGCCTGCCTCTCAGATGCCGTTGTCGCCAACCAGGTCGAATATCGCGATCACGTTGCGCGCCGTCTCGACCAGTCGCTGGTTGCGGTCCATCGCCATCTTGCGCATGGCCTTGTAGGCCTGGGCCTCGTCGACATTGCGATGTTTCATCAACAATCCCTTGGCCTTCTCGATCAGCTTCCGGTCCTCGAGTTGGGAACGGGTCTCGTCGAGCTCGTGGCGCAACGCCTGGAACTCCCGGAATCGGGCGACGGCCACGTCGACGATCGGACGAACCCGCTCGGCGCGCATTCCATCGGTGATGTAGGCGCTCACACCGGCCTTGATCGCGCGGGCGATGCCCTCCTCGCTGTCCTCCTCGGAGAACAGCACGATCGGGCGTGGGTTGTCGCGGGAGACCACCGACATGTGCTCAAGCGCGTCGCGGTCGGGCGATTCCATGTCGATGATCACCACGTCGGGCTGGTGGGCCTCGACCTCCTGGGCCAGCCGCTCGACGCTGGCCAGCCGGGCGACGACCTCGTGACCGGCATCCTGCAGGGACTGTTCGACGATCGCGGCCCGACCACGATCCTGATCGATGAGCATCACGCGCATGGGTCGGTAGGCACTTCCTAGTCTTCCGGGGGATTGGCGGTCGGGGACGCCCGCAGCTTATCGGGCGGAGAAGTATATTTCCGCATTGGCAAGCAAATATCATGCCGTGCCCACGCGTTCTGCTGAGACGCGGGTTCGAGGTGCCGGTGCCAGGCGATTTGCTGCCCGCCGGTGCAATCCGAGTCACGGAAGCCCAAAGGTGATGCGTGTGCGTGCGGTTTTCCCAAAGGAAACGTCGGGGACTCAATCGCCCCGACTTTCGTAGATACCTCAAGACCCTCACACTGAGAGTTCCTAGGAGGTGCCATGAGCAGTCAACGTTATCCAGACGAATTCAAGGTCGAGGCGGTCAAGCAGGTGACCGATCGAGGCCGGCGGGTGAAGGAGGTGGCCGAGCATCTCGGTGTCTCCCAGCACAGCCTTTACGCGTGGATCCGGCGGTATCAGCAGCCGGATGAAGAAAAGCAGAAGCAGCAGGCCCAGGCCGACGATATCCGCCGCCTGAATGCGCAACTCCGGGAAGTCACCGAGGAGCGCGACATATTAAAAAAAGCGGCCGCGTACTTCGCCAAGCAGTCCGGGTGAGGTACGCGTTCATCAAAGACCATGAACGCGCCCATCCGGTGCGCCGTCTGTGCCGTTTGATGGATGTCCACCCGAGTGGCTACTACGCCTGGAAGCGTCAGCCGGACTCCCGACGAGAACGGGAAGATCGGCGGCTGCTGGGCGTGATCAAGCAATCCTGGCTGGAGAGCGGTGGCGTCTACGGCTACCGCAAGATCCATCACGACCTGCGGGATTTGGGCGAGCGCTGCGGCAAGCACCGTGTGGCCCGTCTGATGCGTGGAGAGGGATTGAAATCACAGACTGGCTACCGGCGCCGCCCCGACTTTCGTGGTGGACGCCCGGCCGTCGTGGCGCCGAATCACTTGCAGAAGCAATTCGACGTGTCCGCTCCCAACCAGGCCTGGGTCACGGACATCACCTACATCCGGACCCACGAGGGGTGGCTGTACCTGTCGGTGGTTCTGGACCTGTTCTTTCGGCAAGTCGTCGGCTGGTCCATGCGTCCACGCATGGACCGGGAGCTGGCCATGAATGCGTTGATGATGGCCGTGTGGCGACGCCAGCCTGATGGCCCGGTCGTCGTCCACTCCGACCAGGGAAGCCAATTCAGCAGTCACGACTGGCAGGACTTCCTCAAGGCCCACGGTCTCGTGGGCAGCATGAGCCGGCGGGGCAACTGTCACGACAACGCCGTGGCGGAGAGCTTCTTCCAGTTGCTCAAGCGTGAGCGAATCCGACGCCGGATCTATCCGGACCGGGAAGAAGCCCGTCGAGACGTGTTCGATTACATCGAGCTCTTCTACAACGCCCGCCGCCGTCATGGCTACATCGGCGGGCTGTCTCCGGTCGAGTTCGAGAAGCGCTATTTCAACCGGCTCGCGAGTGTCTAGAAAACCGGGGGCGATTCAGTTGCTTCGCGACATGGCCCCCTTGGTGTTCATCGGTGAGCAGCAGGCGCCCGCCGATTCGTTCATCTTGTTCTGCAATGGTGCCGAGCAGGCATTGGACTCGATGACCGTCAGCGATGGTGCTGGGCTTGATCGTCCGGATATTTCGGCTGCCCAGGGTGCGAATCGTCAGTGGCAACTTGATGTGCGTGCCGGGGTGCTTGGTAAGCATCAAGCTTCGCACCGACAAAGTGGGTTGGACCTCAACCGCTTGCAGTGGTGCCTTGACGAGGGTCTCGGACAGGCCCGTTTCTCGAAGCATGAGATCGAGGTCAGAGGTCCACAGGAAGGGGTGCACGGGCAGGAGTTGGTGGTCTATGGCTAGATCATTTTCGAGCCCCACTTGTTTGAAGTTTGGCCACCAGTCGGGCAACGCCGTGTCGTTTAGTTGGAAGAGTGCCTTCGGTGCCGCTAGCCAGCGCAGCTTGAAACGCGGTTGGAACTCGGGGGCGAAGCGCTCGAGTGCCGCCGCATCAAAACCGAGTTTTGCTCGCGCGGTGGGGTAGTAGGGGTGATCGACGAAAGACGCCAAGCAGTCGTAGTGGATGAAACGGGTCCACCAGTCATTGGAGAGGAAACGTGGTGTTTCTTGATCTTGGCAGCGGGTGAAGTAATCGCTTTGGGCTTGGCGGCAAGCCACTCGTTGACACTCGGCTTGGCGACATTCGTCGGCAAAGGCTTGGTAGTACTCACGTGATTCGGCCGCCAAGCCCTCGCCGAGCCAATCGACAAGGCTTGCCGCGTCCGTGAATGTTTTCACGCCTTCTGTGTCGACGGCTAGCACTGGGCCCTGACGGTAGCGCCATCGTTGCATGAAGCACTCGGGCGCTACTGGAAGCCACAGAGTGCCGGAGGGAAGTGTCGTGATCTCGAGCCAGCGTCCCCGCCCTATGGAATCGATGTCCCGGCCGTTAGACGCGTGTGGTGCCTCGTTCATCACTCGGGCGTGCTGCGTGATGCCTTGGACATTTTCGCGAAGAAAAGCATTCACGACGCGCTCAAGCATATAGCGATGGGCCTCAACCCTCGCTGTGGCGTTGTGAGTCATGGCTGGATCTCCCACTCAAGTGAGGCAAGCGTCTTTGACACACGTTCCTTGATCGAGCTGGTGGAATCGCCCGAGGCGCGTATTACGCCGAGATAGTCTTTATTCGAATGGCTTAGTTTTAAGCTCTCACCGGTCTGGCGCAGGGGGCGGAAGTCGATGAAACCGTCCTCCCAGCGTCGTCGAAATGGTCCGGGAATTTGCACCAGTCGACCCGACCGGGTTGCCCTGATGTATTCAATGTGAAGTCCCTTACGAGCGATATTGAGTTGGGGTAAAGCCTCGCCAAGGTGCAGGTTCAGGATCGTGCGGAACAGCTCAATGCCGAGAGTCTCATCAAGAAGAAACTCTCGGCCATCGCCGATAGTGCGGTAGTTGATTTCGATCAGGCGGGGGCCGGTTGGTGTCACTACGAATTCGGTATGGCATGAGCCAAAGCCGATGCCGAAACGGCGAATCTGATCGACAACCTCGTCGATTATTTCTGGCGCGAGATCGAGCCCCCAGTGGGCGGCCAACTCTATGAAATGCGGTGGGGGTGATAGATTGACGCGGAAGCCGCCGAGGACCTCAATCCGGTCGCCGTCGCCCAAGGTTTCTAGCGTGTAGAGCTCGCCCTGTAGATACTCCTCGATCAGAAGCGGCTGACCTGAATGCTTCTGCCACAAGTGCTCGCAACCAGCGATTAACGCTTCCTGAGTCTCGACTAGGCTGACATTTAGGCTTGATACGCCCTCTCTAGGTTTGATCACACAGGGGAACGGGCAGTCGGGGAGGATCGCGGTGAGTTCTGCTCGTGTTGTTACCAGCCGGTGCCAGCATGGCGACAGTTCGAGCTCATCGAAGCGCTGACGCATCGCCGCTTTGTTCTTGGCGGCGAAGCATACCCTCCAGTCCTTTCCCGGTAGGCCCAAGTAACCCGCTGCGATGGCCGTCGGGGCCTGCAGGTGATCGCTATGGGAAAACACCGCTTTCGGCTCGATATCGGCTTCTTGTAGCGTTTCGATAATGGCAATCGGGTTGAACACGTCGCAGCCGAGCACTTTTTCTGGGTACGCGGCAAGACCCTCCTGAGAGAAATGTCTACGGTGATCGCCGGGCAGGTCGGTGACGATCACTGGGTCAAGTCCCAGCTCTCGTGCTGCGATTAGAAAGCCTTCATTTAGCGTTTCGGTGACCACGTGTGCGACGAAAACGATTGGCTGTGGCATCCGCTGGATCCTCTGCTGTGGCTTAGGCGCGATGCCTAATGAGGGAACGAGAGCCCCTAGAGGCTCGGCGCTGCAGCTAGGTACGGTATAGAGAAGCCAAATGAGAATCAATAGTATTCAAGTTCGTAGATATTATCCTTCCTCCTCGGTTAGCTGTCCGACCCCTTTGCCAAGGCCGCACCGTTGGTGTGTACTCGTCCATTAACCTGCCGGGGCCAGCGGCGCAGTGCGTCGTCTCTCGATTCGTCTGGTCCAGGATGGTTCGGGCGTGGTGAACCGGAGGCGTGTCCACCAAGCAATCCCCCTCTGGACCCTGCATCCTTGGTCGGGACCATTTGCGTAAGGGGCGCTCTCCGGGGCGAGCTTTGCCACACCTGGCTCGGGTATGTAGGGCAAAAAAGCGCCGAGAGCGCCAAAGGCGATGACTTTGGGCCTGCCGCCCTTGAGGCCGTGGATGCGCCGCAGGCGCTCCTCCTTGCATCGCAGATGCTCCTTCTAGCTGCGATAGCAGCTTCTCTCCCGACCGGAGCAACGGCGGAGGGAGGGCTTAAAGGAAAACCCCCGCCAGGGGTGTCGGGCGGCACGAGTGCCTGCCGCGACCGCACCAGCATGGGCCTTGCGCCCTAGCACGGGTCAGGCAGTGCGATTGCCGTTGCTGCACGGCGTTCGGGCTGATCCTGATATGGTTCGAATGCAAATGGGGCCTGCCCTTCCCCCTGAACCGGGCCTCCCTCCATCCTTGCCCCCGAGGCTTTTCCTGCGCCCCTCGCCATCGCAGCGCGGCACCCCGTCTCGTTCGGAGCGCAGCGGCATTGCGGCACCCGGCGGCCAGTTTGTCGGCCCCGTCGCGGGCCGGAAACTGAGTGGTGTCTTGTCGTGAATCCGTGGTGGGTCATTGGCTGTGCGGTTCTCACGGTCGCCGCCGGAACCAGCGCCAGGGGAGGCTCCGCCATTAGTAATACGCACGGACTTGTCTCGCGCTCATCTGAACCGGGTCACGGGCATGAAAAAGCCCCGCTCGGTGGCGGGGCTGTCGGGTCGAGCGTTGCTGGCTGTCAGCCTTGGAGGAATCGGTAGTCCTCGCCCTTGACCTGCAACACGTCGCCATTGGAGAGCAACCGGCTCACGGCGGGCGATCCACCCACGGCATCCTCAAGCGTCTCGAAGGTCGTGTTGCTCAGGATCACTATGGGAAGGGAGTTCGCCCAGCGACGGTCGATGATCCCGTGCAGGGTGACCCCCTCGTGGTCTGTCTGTGCCGACTTGCCGACCTCATCGAGAACGAGTAGATCAACCTCGATCAGGTGTTCCAGCAGCTCCTTCGGTGTTTCTGTCGTGCGGTGACTATAGGATGCCTTGAATCGCTCCATCAGGCCGTGAACCGTGTCGAGGTATGCGCTGCGCCGGGCCTGACGGGCGTTGCGGTACAGGGCATAGCCGAGGTGCGTCTTCCCCATCCCCACGCTCCCGAGCAGGATGAGGTTCAGTGCGCCGCAAGGCTCGACGGCCACCCGGTCGGCGAGCGCCTGGGCGAGATCGAGGGCTTGTTTCTGCGTGTCGTTATGCGGGCGATAGTTGGCGAGCGAGGCGTTGCGGAATCTCAACGGGAGAGGGCGGGTGCCGAAGAAGTGCTGGATGCGTTCAGCCTTCGCCAGCGCCCGATTTCGCTCCATGTCCTCGACGGCCTTTTGCTCCTCGTGCTCTCTCGCGCACTCCGGGCAGCTTGTCCACCCATCTGCTGTCTCGAGAGCGTCATACATCCCATGTCGCTTGCATACCAGGGGCTTCTCTTCCCAAGGCGCTCCACCGAGCTTTTCCAGCACGAAGTCCATTGTCTTCTTGGCTTTCCGCTTCTCCTCTGGGGTTCGCGGATCGTCCTTCTTCCTCATATTGTATCGGTGGATTGGTTGCTGCATACTTCTTTCCATGGCTTCTTACTCCCGTTGGTTGCCGTTGTCATTGGCATCAACACTGGTCTCCGGGTGCCACCGAGATCAGATGTTGCTGCCCCTTGCTCGTTGAAACGCCAAGGCCCGCTCCATTGTGGTCGGCCCGCCCTCGTCCTCGTACCGCATCCTCTGATGCACCACGTCCATTCCTGATGGCTTAATGCGATTGGCCCCGCGCTTTCGCGGCGGTATCAATGTCCTTGCGTTCCTGATCCAGACGCGCCAGGCTGCTTCCCAGTCGGTCTTTAGTCCACCCTCCCCGGGCTTGCTGTGCCAGTGGTCGGCGAAGTTGTCGCCACACTCGAGTATTTCCGCGTCGGTGAGCGGTTGCTTTTTCGCTTCGAAATACTCCCTGGCCCATTGAAGCCAGCTTTCGGGCAGCGTCCAGTCTTCCGGTAGGCGAGTCCCGGGCCTTGTTTCGTTGGTTCGAATACTCGGGCTTCTTGATGGTGTGGCTTTGAGAGCGCGTGTTGTGGTGCTGCTTTCATGCTGACTCTTGGGTGCTTCAATCTCGGTGTCTCTTCGCTCCGATTTCGTCATGGTGCGGAGTCTGCTCGCCTCGCTGGCCTTGTTGGAAACAACCCAGTTGAGTTTGATCCCGATGATTCTTCGACCCTCATAAATGGGAGTGGAGGTCAGTTTTAACGGAGTGTGCGCATTGATTTGGGCGATTGCTGGGTCAATGACCCGCTGACGAAGCCTCCATGAGGCTCGATATGATGGACACGTCTCTAGCCGTAGTAGCCAAAGCAGCTCATCCAGGGTGTATGACGCGGAGTTTCGGGGTTGGTTGGCCAGACACAACTGATATAGCCGTACCGCGTAAGCACTTGTCATTAAAGAAATGTCTCTCACGTCGTGCTTAAGGAAGTTGCACTTTAGATCGCTCAAATAAGAGCTGATTTTTTGTGACCAGACGATCTCGACGTGTGCAGCTAAGGGTTCGTAGTGACACTGCTCAACCAGCTTGGTCGTGCCGCCGCTTGGAGCACCCGATTCACCGTTTGGGTGTCGGTTCAATGTGATGTGTGCTTCCTGCAGGTTCTTTGCTGCCGCCTGGAGGTTTTCGTACGCGGTTGTTCTGTTTCCTCCAAAAATCTTTCGCCAGTCGTCCATGTGTACTCGGAAGGTGGCGCTGGACGAGATCGGTTGTTGGCGATTGATCTTGGTAATTGCCAACGAGAGTAGGCGGGAACCGTTGAGGGACAGCATGTACCTGCTATTTGCGAGTGCGTTGGCCATGACCACAAGCTCGTCGTTCGCAAGCGTCAACGGCCTGCCAGTGTTTCTGCTGGTGTTCACAATCATGTCTATAGTGCACGCGATTGGTGTGGTTCAAATAACACTAACAGAAAATTAGATGCACTCAACTAGCGTTGCCAAACAACTTTCTATTGCGCTTCAGGCAGTCGCGAATGTGTGGTGTAGGAGTCCTGATTTTGTGGTGAAGATGTCCTGATTTTGTGGTGAAGATGTCCTGATTTGGTGGTGACGATGTCCCTGGTTTGTGGTGTGTCTGTCCTGGATCCGTGGTGGGCTAGTCGTGAATCTGTGGTGAGTGGCTGGTATAACCTGTTGTACCCGCGAAGGAAACGTTCGTCCCAAAGTGGAAAGTGAGAAAGGTATTTAAAGGATTGAAAGTGTGTGGCGCCGAGGCGGCGCGAGATAGTGGATGCTTAAAGATCAATCTTCCCGAATTTACTAGACACCTCAAAAGCTTCACATAGAGGTTGTGATGAGGCGCCATGAGCAATCAGCGGTATCCAGACGAATGCGAGGCCGAGGTAATCAATCAAGTGACCGAATGAGGCCGGCAGGTGAGGGGAGGAGCCGAGCACATGGGAAAGCAAAGAGCGTCCAAGCGTAAGCGACTCTCGCCGGAAGCTGTCCTCGCTGTCGGCGTGGTTGGATTCATGTTGTTCTACTTCGTTTTACCGTGGGCGGTCGGGCCGCTTGTGGTCACGATGAAGGAATCTGCTTTGATTCCAGATCGTCTTCCCGACCGGATTGTGCGCCGTCTCGATTGGGCAGCGTGGTTCGTGCTCGTTGCCTCGGCAATCGTGGCTGCTTGGAGGCTGTGGAAGGGGCGGTGACTTCGTGAACTACTACGCAGGTATCGGCTCCAGAGAGACGCCCCAAACGGTTCTCAAGACGATGCGGGCGTCGGCCCGCCGTCTGCGTGAGCTGGGCTTCGTGCTGCGTTCAGTTGCCGCCGGTGCCGACATGGCGTTTTCCGATTGGGCTGGGAGGCAGTGCCGATAGTCACCTGCCGTGGCCTAACTTTCGGGGGGCGGGGCGACTCGCCGTTTTCGTTTCCTCCGGGACGTAAGCGCGAATAGATGGATCCGAAGCCTCTCAAGTGCGTGGAAGGCCGCAAACGCCAGAAAGCGGCGGGCCCAGCGCGAATCGGCCCGAATCGTGGCTTTGGAGTACGGAGTGTCTAAATTTGGCCCTCTGAGCCAGTGAATAAATTCCTCAAGAAGAGCGTCTCGAGCCTCTTCGGTGCTGATCTGACCGGCCAAGGGTGCCGTTTCGGCTTGGTTCTTTTTGATAATGGTGATTATCAAAAATAAATCCATCTGCCTTGGTCTCCTGGTCTGTTTTTGGTTGCAGACATCGTCACTAGTGGCGCGGTGCGTTATCACAAAGAAAGATTTCGGCCCCGCGATTATTGACCCAATTCGTCTGCTTAAAGCGTTTTTCTCCCAGAAAGGGCCTTTTGATCCAAATTTCGTGTTAACCCTGTGTCGGCGGGCTCCCTCAGTTTGTGCCGAGTCTTTTCATGCTCTGGCCGTATGTTGATCTTGAGCCCTCTGGAGTTCTTCGTTGAACGCTGCTCGAGGAGGGGGCTTTACGCTATAGCCGGGTGATCCCTGCACAGATGTGGTTGGTTAAAATTATTACCAGGCTGATACAATGCAGTGCAAATCTATTGCAAAAACGGAAATCTGAACGCTATGGCGCAAGCTTCGAAGAAGACAGTGTCACGTCGGTCCGGGCTGAGTGGTCTCATCACCTCCGGGTCGATTAAACGTGTTTCTAGAGCGGCAGAGGGCCAGTCCAGCGCTTCCGCGAAGACGTCCAGGGGGCGTGTGAAGAGCCGACTTCGCTCTGATGAACAGTTGGAGCTGATTTCGATTCGGGAGCAGGTCGGTTTGTCGCAAACCCAGTTTGCGTTGGCACTTGGAGTAAACCGGTCCCGCATCGTCAACATGGAGAATGGTCGCATTCTGCGCATCCCCGATGATGTCCTGCAGATGGCTCGTGAGATGCTCAATGACGAAGCACGATTAAAGCGTGTTGAGCGCCTTCGCGAGGTGGTTATGGCTGATCTCCTAGATGAATGGCTGGAGCGTTTAGGTCTGAGGCCTGGCGGGTTCAAGCCTCATGACGAGGCATTGGCGGATCTGCTGCAGCTTCACGTGAACACGATTTATCGCTGGCGAAAAGGGATATCGCGACCGGATCTCGAGGTTCTTCTTCAGCTCGACAGGTTGGTTGAGGAACTCGCAATACGAATTGGGGCGTTCTTGGACCGTTAACGTGTATCGAAAAACTTGAGGTAACTAAGTCGTAACTTGTCTAGAAATGTCGGGGCGGGGAAAAGAGCCTTCGTCTTTGCTCGCTCGATATTAGTGTCGAGTCTCGGCAGGGCTCACCGTGGGGCAGGTTTGGCGATTGACCGTACCCAACACGCTGACTTCCAAATTGCACGCTTGGGAGCATCGCATTGAGATCGAACACAGGTGACGTAACCGATGCTGGTCAGCATTGGATAAGACGCAGTGAACTCATCGCTGGAGCGAGCCGACAAATCTCAAATTGCTTGTTTGGGAGTCTTGCGACTCTGCAGTTCCAGGGGGCTCTGTCCAGCCCGCAACCAGAGCTGCCAAGATGACATCGACCGCGGCTCTGGTAGCGAGAGGGCAAAACGACATCTAAGACATCAGGTAGCTTCAGTGGCTACTCCCGCCGACTTTCTAACTCCTCGTACTTGCGGTCTGCCCAGTTGCCGATCCATTTCATTACTTGGATCAAGAGCACCGCGAAGACCGTGCTTACAAGGATGGCTATGGATAGGTTGCTCATTCACCCTTCATTGCTGGTAACTCTGCAAGGTCAAAGATTGAGCTAAGCACACCTCTGCGTCAACTGAATATATCTCAAATATACAATCGGTTACGTCGTTATCTCAATCGTGTTCGGAGCGGGTCGGCGTCTCCCAACCGCGTTCTTTGTCATCGCAACACTGCCGAGTTCTCTCGTGTAGAGTCCAAACATCGGGATTTGAATCGGCACGAAAGTGTTTGGAAAGCTGGGGAGGGCGCGGTAGGAGACCCTCGGCCGCCTGAATAGCCCCTGTCGCTGTCACGAAAAACGCGGCAGAACCCGCATGGACAAGAACATCCCGCGCTACCTCCTAGTATGGAGTGAGTTGTGAACAGTTTGGGGTGGCTCACGATGGAGCCTGTTGCAGGACTAATTGATGCGCCGCAGAAGGAATACAAGGACAGATCCAGAGTTGCCTCTAGGGATTTTCGCTCACTGCCCCGCGAAGACTCGTACGGATCAACTGGGAAGGACATCCATCGGGCGCAATGTCTTGGAGCATTGTCTGACGGTCGGTGCGGTTGCCGCGCGGTTAGAAGTTACGTTTCCGAAGGCGTTTCGAGAGTTGTTGTTCCCGGATGGATCTCCGTTGGTGGCGGGGGCTCATGACCTAGGAAAAGTCTCCCCTACATTCGTAGCCAATATCTTGCGTGCGATTGACTCCGAGTGCGCCGTCGACCCCACCTTACTCAGGGCTGTCGCCGGTTTCGATCCTGACATTGAGAAAAATTGGGGTGGGCATGCGGGCGTTAGTCAGTGCGCAGCAACGAGCATGGGGGCCCCTCCACCGGTTCCGGAAATTCTGGGGCAGCACCACGGCTATTCCCCACAGGTCGAGGGCCGATCTGGAGATGACGAGTCGTTTGGTGGTTCGGCCTGGCAACGTGAGCGCGAAGCGCTGGTCGAGGCCCTCAAGAAGGCGATGGCCTCCGACTGGCCGGGGAACATCGATCCCGTTCAAGCCCGCGTCCTCGCGGGGCTGACGACAGTAGCGGACTGGATCGGTTCGGGTCGACACTTCGATGACCCGTCAGAACCATGGGAGGATCGGGTCGATCAGGCGGTTCATGACGCGGGTTATATACCTTTTTCTGTTCGGGCCGGACTGGGGTTCGAGGACATATTCCCCTTCAGTGCCAATGAGGCACAGGCCCGGCTATCGGAGGCGGTTGAGGGCCCGGGCGTGTATTTGCTCGAGGCCCCGATGGGGATGGGTAAGACGGAAGCCGCTTTGTATGCGGCCTACGGCCAGTTGGCAGCTGGCATGGCGACCGGTATCTATTTCGCGCTACCGACCCAACTGACTTCTAACCGGATTCATGCTCGGTTCCAGCGGTTTCTGGAAGGAATTTTGGAGCCGGGTGATCCGATGGCGCGTGCCATGCTTCTACACAGCGGTGCCTGGCTGGTGGAATCGGAAATGGGTGAAGAAGGACGCCCGGGTGGTTCCTGGTTCAGCCATGCGAAGCGCGGACTGTTGTTCCCGTTCGCGGTGGGCACGCTCGACCAGGCATTGATGGCCGTGATGAACGTCAAGCATGGCTTTGTTCGGGCCTTCGGACTGGCGGGCAAGGTGGTTGTTCTCGACGAGGTTCATACATACGACGCGTATACGGGCACCTTGCTTGATGAGTTGGTCGACTTTCTTTGCAAGGCCGGCTGCACGGTCATCATCCTCACGGCAACCTTGTCCCGGCCAAGACGGAACCAGTTGCTGCATGGAGAGGCTCATCGGGACGATTATCCGTTGGTGACCAGTGCACCGGAAGCCGGTGACGTTGCCGAGATTCCGTTGGAAAGACCACGGAGTCGATCGGTGGAACTTGCTTGGTGCCGGGAAACGGAACCAGTCATCGAGGAAGCGCTGCGACGGGCGTTCGATGGGCAGCACATCCTTTGGATCGAGAACTCGGTCTTCGAGGCCCAGGAGCGTTTCCGCGTGCTCTCGGCGCGCGCCCGGGATGCAGGCATCGAAATCGGGTTGTTGCATTCCCGCTTTACCGCGTCCGATCGCGAAAGCCTCGAGGATCGATGGGTTGGCCGTTTCGGGCGGGGTGGACGGGGAGGGTCATCTGGGGGTGGCTGCATCCTCGTCGGCACGCAGGTGCTGGAACAGTCCCTAGATATCGATGCCGATTACCTAGTTGCCCGATTTTGCCCCACCGACATGCTGTTCCAGCGTCTGGGTCGGCTTTGGCGCCACGAGGGAACGGCACGGCCCGCCGGTAGCCGGTGCGAGGCGGCCATTTTGGCCCCCGCCCTGGTCGACGCTGTTGAGAATCCGTCGAAGGCTTTTGGTTCCACGGAGGCTGTATACGACGCTTATGTCCTGTGCCGAAGTCTGGGGGTCTGGCAGGACCGCGGTGAGATCAAACTGCCAGAGGATATCCGGCCGATGATCGATGCCACCTATCGAGCCCGGGAAGAGACCGGACCGATGGCTCGATGGCTGCACGAATTGCACGAAGGGAACCGGCGAAAGACGGGCATATCGACCATGAGGCGACTCGCCCGCGGGGCTCTTTCACTCGGTGGCAAGACGCAATCCGAGGACAAGGCGGGTACGCGTTACAGCGACATGGAGTCCACCGAGGTTCTCCTCTTGAGCGATATCCGTTCGCGGCCCGACAACCGCGAGACGATCGTCATCTTGCTCGACGGTAGCCGCTATAAGATTCCATGGGACCGTCATGTCCTGCAAAGGCGCGAGTGGCGAGTTCTGAGTGTCCAGTTGGCTCGACAGAAAGTGAGAGTGGCCGAACATCAGGCTCCAAGGGCGTTGCCGGTGCGGCAACTGCGGCGTTACGGATTGGGAAACTGCTTCTATCTCGGGCAACCGGAGGACGAGGTTTCGTCATTCCGGGTTGGATTGGTGAGCGATGCGCGGGAAGTGGTCGGGCTTGATGGTCACGCCGCCAACGATAAGTTCCGGACCTTCTATCGCCATGACCTGGGTTATCAGGCCGAACGCAGAAAGGACTGAAACAGCATGAGAAATGAATACAACCTGATCGACGAGCCGTGGATCCCGGTGGCCGACCACGGCAGGGTGGGCCTGGCAGACATCTTCTCCCGCACGGACATCCGTGCACTGGGCGGAAACCCGATCCAGAAGCTGGCCGTCATGAAGCTGCTTCTTGCCATTGCACAGGCCGCCTGCACGCCCGAAGACGAGGAAGAGTGGCGGAAGATGGGGCCTGAAGGTCTGGCATCGCGCTGTCTCTCCTACCTGGAAAGGTGGCGCGACCGCTTCTTTTTGTTTGGTGAAGCTCCCTTCCTGCAGATGCCAGCGGTGGAGTCACTGGTCGCCAACCGGACGGACGCCCGATTGAAGAAGGCCAAGACCCCCGGAAAGAGGAAGCAAGAAATACAGAAAGGTGCACCGAAGCCATTCGGTGCCGGCTTCTATCCGGATCTCCCATCGGACAACAACTCGATGCTCTCCCACACCATGCTGGGAAAAGAACTGGATTCGGGTGAACAGGCCCTCTTCATCCTGACCCTGATGAACTTCGCCTTTGCTGGGAAGCGGGTTGAGGGGGGGATGAAATCCCTTGCCGGCACCGTGCTCAGTGACAAGCACAGCGCGCCTGCAGGCCCCAGTCTTGGGGGGTTCGTGGGTCAGCTGCATGGGCTCGTGGTAACCGGAGACCTGCGAAAGGATGTCTGGTTGAATGTGCTGACCAGGGAACAGATTGAAAAGGCGAACCGGTGGCCAGAGGGAGTGGGGTGTCCTGCCTGGGAAGCCATGCCCGCTCACGAGCAGGACGCTCGGGCCAAGGCCATCAGGGAAAGTTACCAGGGGTGCCTGGTTGGGGTCTCGCGGTTTGTCTACCTCAAGGATGGTGGGATCTATTACCTCGATGGCATTCAGTATCCCAAGGTCAGCGAGGGCTGGTTCGAGCCCACCCTGATGCTCGATCAGAGCGACAAGCTGCCGAAAGCGAAATACGTGAACCTGGAAAAACGCCCCTGGAGAGAGCTTCCTGCTTTTCTCTCGTTCTTGGAAAGTGGAAGTACAGCAGGCTTCGAGAACATGGCGTTTCGAGTCGGCGTCCAACGAATGAAGCAGCGGAAAGAGCGACTGTGCGTCTGGACAGGTGGAATCCGGGTAAGCAGCACATCGGGCGATCAGTCGGCCAAGCAGGACGACGACTTTCTTGAATCGACAGTCTGGATTGACGGCGATGACCTCGGCACGGTCTGGCTCAACCACCTCGATCTTGAAATGAAGGGAATGGATAAGCTCGCAAGCACCGTTTACGGCTCTCTGCGCAACTATTTTGCAGACCTTCATGCCACGCCTGAGTATGCCGGTGCACAAGCGGCGCTGGGCTCAAACCTCTTCTGGCAGTTCTGTGAGCGGGATTTCCAGACTCTCGTCGATAACTGTGAGCGAGGGGAGCGGGAGTCGCAGGCCCGAGAGGCATTGAGACACCGCTTTGTGCAGCACGCGCACAAAGTGTTCGACCTGTACGCACCAAGGGAAACAGCTCGGCAATTGGAGGCCTGGGCAAACCGACGTCCGAATCCGCCTGCCGGTTATCTCGAGACTGCCGAACGACAACAACCCACGACCCAAGGGGCATGATGATGGAGAATCAAACCACCGAGGAGGCGACCCGGAGCAAAACGAGTGGGCACGAGGCCAGTCGAGGGCACCGCTTCGTCGCTTACCTGCTCGAGAGGGCCCGCAACGACAAGGGTCTCGCGGCACGGTTCCGGCGGGCGGACAATCCCGCTACGGAGTACCAAGTCTGGGAAGTGCTAGCGGATTTTGGCATCGATCTGGAGTACCGGGATCAGCGACTGCCTTTCGTGACTGTCGGCGCAGCGATGATGCGGGCTCACGCGGAGAAGAATGGTGCGCTTTCGATAGGAGCCGGCCTTGCCCATAGCTATCCGGATGGCAAGGAGAGCGCGCCGGCCCGCGCCCGGCTACGTCGTCTGCTTGCCTGTGATTCCACGGAAGAAGCCTGCGAGGTGTTGCGCCCGATCCTCACGCTGGTGCAGTCACGTCTGGGCGCGAGGCTCGACTATGCCCGCCTGCTCAATGAATTGAGCTGGTTTCATCGCTATGGCGAGCGGACCCGGGCCCGGTGGGCGCAGGATTTTTTCCGGGGTCATTTCAAGGAAGAGGAGGGGGCATGACAGACGCGCTATACGCCAGTGTCCTGCGGCTCGATCGGCGAGCCATCCGGAAACTTGCCATCACCGATCCCTATTCGTTGCATCGAGTCGTCTACAGCTTGTTCGACGATACAAGAACCGAAGCGGAGAAGCGCGGACATGATCCCAGCGGGATCGTATTCGCCGACAAGGGCGGCAACCGCCTGGGAAGAACCATTCTTACCCTTTCCGACCGGGCCCCGGCCCAAGGTGTGATTCAGGACGGGGAAGCCTTCGGTGAAGTCGAATCGCGGTCCATTCCCGAGGACTTTCTTCGCCATCCCCGGTATCGATTCGAAGTGGTCGTCAACCCGACCGTCACGAGCGCCGGCAAGCGCGTACCCATCAAGGGGCGGGATGCCATCGAGAAGTGGTTCGTCGAGCGCAGTGCGGAGAACTGGGGGTTCTCGACCCCTGCGCAATCACTTCAGGTCGGGCAGGTGAATGTCCAGCAATTCAAAGGAAAACATGGAAACCACATCACGCTGTCTCAGGCCCAGCTGACCGGTCTGCTCGAAGTAACGGATGAGGCGCGGTTCCGTGAGAGTTTTGCCCGCGGCATCGGACGAGGGCGAGCCTTTGGCTGCGGCCTCCTGCAGATCAGACCGGTGATCGACAACCCGTTCGGCTCCTGAAGGGCGGCTACCAGCAATCGAGAAAGGAAGAAGTCATGGAAAACAATTCCCTCAAGAACACTCGCATCGAGTTTCACATTCTCCAGTCGTTTCCGGTGACCTGCCTGAACCGGGATGACGTGGGCGCACCGAAAACCGCCAACATTGGCGGAGTGACCCGGGCCCGGGTCAGTTCTCAGTGCTGGAAACGCCAGGTGCGGCTGGCGCTGCGAGACCTGGGTGCCAAGGCTGGGACACGCACCAAGAAAGTCAAAGAGCTTCTGGTGCCAGCCTGCAAGGCACAGGGTGCGGATCATCAGGCGGCCGAGGCTTTTGCGGATCGTCTTGCGGAAATCCTGACCAAGGACACTCTGCTGTTCATCGGTGACAACGAGGTCGAGGCGTTGGCCCGATACGGCAACTCTATCGATTTCGATACCTCTGGCGTAAAGGAAAAGACACTCTGGAAAGAGGCGAAGAAGGTTCTTGACCAGGATCGGAGCCTGAAGCACCTCAACGCCCTGGACATCGCACTCTTTGGCCGCATGGTCGCCAAGCTGCCCGACATGAACGTGGAAGCAGCGTCCTCTTTTGCCCACGCCATCTCTACCCACAAGGTGGCCAACGAAGTGGAGTTTTTCACCGCTCTCGATGATTACGCCGACCCCGATGAAGAGGCCGAGCACGAGAGCGGCTCGGCCCACATGGGAAGCCTCGAGTTCAATTCAGCAACGTATTACCGCTACGTGAGCCTGGATCTCGGGCAACTGGCAGAGCAGATTCCGGCCGATAACCTTGCCGATGCGGTGGAGTCATTCGTCAAGGCGCTGTTCATTGCCGTCCCCGATGCCCGACAGACGACCATGTCCGGGGCCAGTCCTTGGGATTACGCACGGGTTCTGGTCCGCAAGGGGCAACGGCTCCAAGTGCCGTTCGACCGCCCCGTGCAAGCGCAAGGCCAGGGCTATCTGGAGCCGAGCCTTCGGGAGCTGGACGGTTTCATCGACAGCCGGGAAAAGATGCTCGGCTCCCTTTACGGGAAGCTGGGTGACTATCGCTGGGGTGACCGGGAGGATTTCAGCATTGATGACCTCGTCGGTTCACTGAAGGGCCATGTGGAGGATGCCGCTCCCGTGGAGGAGGCCTGAGGATGGGCGATCGAAACATGCTCTTGTGGCTGGAGGCCCCCCTGCAGTCTTGGGGGCATGATTCCCGCTTCGGTCGTCGGGACACCCTCGATTTCCCGACCCGATCCGGTGTGACCGGTTTGATCTGCTGTGCACTGGGGGCGGCGGGAGAGCAGCACGAACTGCTCTCCCGCCTCGCATCGAGTGATATGCGGGTGGAAGCCTACCCCCGCGCGGATGAACAGGGTCGGCCCTTGCCACGGCCCCCGTTGCTGCGCGACTTCCACATGGTCGGGAGCGGGTATGACGCTAGCGATCCATGGGAAAGTCTTCTGATCCCCAAGAAAGCGGATGGCACGGCCTCCAGCACAGCAATCAAGATGACCTACCGGTATGCCATTCAGGACATGGCATTCGCTGTCGTGCTGGGCTTGCCCGACGACCTAGCCGAGACGATCGCCAAAGCACTCGTCGAGCCTCGATGGGATGTCTTCCTCGGCAGGAAGAGTTTCGTGCCGACGGAAATGATCTTCCAGGGCATCCACGCGACTCATGACGAGGCCCTTTCCGCAGCCCGTGAACTGGCAAGCGCCAAGGGCAGGGCTCCTGCTTTCCGGGTGTTGGAAGGAGAGCATGAGGGAGACGAGGTGATGACCCTCAATGACGTGCCTGTCCAGTTCGGTGAAGACAAGCGTTATCGAGACCGCCGAGTGACAGTTCAGTGGATGATGGAGTAGCCGGCGGGGGCTCCCAACTGACTGGTCGTCAAGGTGCCCCGGGAGTCGCTGTCCCAGACAAGAGGTCCGTACGATCTGCTCGTCGTCGACACCCCGTAATCCCAAAAACCCCAACATATTGAGTTGTGGAGTTTGGCTCTTTAACAAATATATTTCTGGCCTCCCCTCGTAAGCGGGGGTGTTTCTAGGTGGCAGGTATTCGGCCCCCAAGCCACGAGCATCTCCCCGCGCGAGCGGGGGTGTTTCCATCCATTGCGGCACGATCGCCCACGACCGCGATTCCTCTCCGTGCGAGCGGGGGTGTTTCCTACAACGTCCGTGACGGGTGCATCGTCATGCAGTCCTCCTCGCGCCAGCGGGGGTGTTTCCATCACGAAGACCTACATGGAAGACGTGACCGAGTCCTCCCCGCCTGAGCGGGGGTGTTTCCCAGGCCGAGACCAACTTCCAGATCGTGTTTACGCCCTCCCCGCGTGAACGGGGGTGTTTCCCTGATGGACCAGTGGACCCGCTTCCAGCATATGTCCTCCCCGCGCGAGCGGGGGTGTTTCCGGCGTACCGATCCACTCACGAGCCTCGGTGATGTCCTCCCCGCGAGAGCGGGGGTGTTTCCGACACTAAGATCGGCAAGGATTACTTCATGATGTTCTCCCCGCGCTAGTGGGGGTGTTTCCCACGCGCAGATCATGGCGCTGGTCGAGGGGCTGTCCTCCCCGCGAGAGCGGGGGTGTTTCCTACGGCATCACCCTGGCCACTCTGCGCGCAAGGCCTTCCCCGCGCGAGCGGGGGTGTTTCCGACACCCGCATCCACGGCCCGGTCTGGCGCACGTCCTCCCCGCGAGAGCGGGGGTGTTTCCATCTCCGGGCTGATCTCCCCGCCGCTGAATGCGTCCTCCCCGCGAGAGCGGGGGTGTTTCTTGCTGGGCCTCCTCGTAGATGACAATCGACCCGGCTTCCTCGCTCGAGCGGGGGTGTTTCGAAGTACCGGACCCGGCTGATCGAACTGTGGCAGCCTTCCCCGCGCGAGCGGGGTGCTTCTCTTAAGGATTCGCCGTGAGGTAAAAAAGGTGTCGACTTCCCCGCCACGAGGAGGTGAAGTGGTTCACTGATCTTGGACACCCCGATAGGTGGTAATTTGCCACCATGACCATGAGGTGTACCGAGATGGGACGACGACATTTCTCTCCGGAGTTCAAACTGGAAGCAGCCAGCCTGGTGCT